>JASLES010000029.1 GCA_030151005.1 Silvimonas sp. | reverse complement strand
AAAAACCCACTGAACTACCAGGGTTTTTAGTTGACTAAATTTGTAGGGTATTTTACGATGCGCCCTATACGATCAACCAGGACAAAGCGATGCGACTGACGACCAAAGGCCGGTTTGCCGTAACGGCAATGCTCGACCTGTCCCTGCGGCAGGCCAAAGGCCCGGTGACGCTGGCAGGGATCAGCGAACGCCAGCAGATCTCGCTTTCCTACCTGGAACAACTGTTTGGCAAGCTGCGCCGCCGTGAACTGGTGGAAAGCGTGCGCGGTCCCGGCGGTGGTTACTGTCTGGCGCGTGGCGCTGACCTGATCACCGTGGCCGAGATTATCAAGGCGGTCGATGAACCCATCGACGCCACGCAATGCGGTGGCAAGGAAAACTGCCTGGAAGACCACCGCTGCATGACCCACGATCTGTGGGCCAGCCTGAACAAAACCATTTACGACTATCTGTCGTCCGTCACGCTGGCGCAGCTGGTTGAACAGCAGCACGAAAAAGCGCGCCGCCGCGAGCAATGCCAGCAAGCAGTCCTGATGGACCAGCGGCCAGGCAGAACGACAGAAGCCGTTAGCGTGTTGCCAGGTCTGTAAGACCTGCTGGCGCCCAAACAGCATTACAACTTATACGCACAGATTGAGCACGGAGTACCTGTAATGGACCGCAAGTTGCCGATTTACCTTGATTACTCTGCCACCACCCCGGTTGATCCGCGCGTGGCGCAGAAGATGATTCCTTACCTGACCGAACACTTCGGCAACCCCGCCTCGCGTTCGCACGCTTACGGCTGGGAAACGGAATCGGCCGTGGAAGAAGCGCGTGAGCAAGTAGCCGCGTTGCTGAACTGCGATGCCAAGGAAATCGTGTGGACTTCTGGTGCGACCGAGTCTGACAACCTGGCCATCAAGGGCGCTGCACATTTCTATCAGTCCAAGGGCAAGCACCTGATCACCGTGAAGACCGAACACAAAGCTGTGCTCGATACCACGCGTGAGCTGGAGCGCGAAGGTTTTGAAGTGACATACCTGGATGTGAAGGCCGATGGCCTGATCGATCTGGATGTCCTGAAGGCCGCGATCCGCCCGGACACCATTCTTGTCTCCGTCATGCTGGTGAACAACGAAATCGGCGTGATTCAGGATGTCGATGCCATTGGTGAACTGTGCCGCGAGAAGGGCATTGTTTTCCATGTCGACGCGGCGCAAGCCACGGGCAAAGTCGCCATTGATCTGCAAAAGTCCAAGATTGACCTGCTGGCTTTGTCGGCCCACAAAACCTACGGCCCGAAAGGCATTGGTGCGCTGTATATCCGCCGCAAGCCGCGTATCCGTCTGGAAGCGCAAATGCACGGTGGTGGTCATGAGCGTGGTTTCCGCTCTGGCACGCTGGCCACGCACCAGATCGTCGGTATGGGTGAGGCTTTCCGCATTGCCCGCGAAGAAATGGGCACTGAACTCGAACGCATCCGCATGCTGCGTGATCGCCTGTGGGCCGGTATCTCGGATATCGAAGAGACCCACCTGAACGGTGACATGGATCAGCGCGTACCGCATAACCTGAACGTGAGCTTCAACTTTGTTGAAGGCGAGTCGCTCATCATGGCGCTCAAAGAGCTGGCGGTATCCTCTGGTTCTGCCTGTACCTCTGCCAGCCTGGAACCGTCTTACGTGCTGCGCGCGCTGGGCCGCTCGGATGAACTGGCCCACTCGTCCATCCGCTTTACGATTGGCCGCTTCACCACGGTTGAAGATATCGATTTCGCCGTCAAATTGATCCATGAAAAGATCGGCAAGCTGCGTGAACTCTCCCCGCTGTGGGAAATGTTCAAGGACGGCGTAGACATCAGCCAGGTGCAGTGGGCAGCACACTGATTGTGTGTGAGGAGTAAGGGGTGAGGTGTGAGGAGAAAAACCGCCACGCCCCTTGGTGTACAAACAGATTGAAATCAGGTCGTGAGTGCTGGTGCTTAAACGGGTTTTACACCTCACCCCTCACACCTCACTGGAGAATCCCATGGCTTATAGCGAAAAAGTAATCGACCATTACGAAAACCCGCGCAACGTTGGTTCCTTTGAAAAGGGCGACGAAACAATCGGGACGGGTATGGTCGGCGCACCGGCCTGTGGCGACGTGATGAAGCTGCAGATCAAAGTGGGCGCAGATGGCGTGATTGAAGATGCCAAGTTCAAGACCTACGGCTGTGGCTCGGCCATTGCGTCCTCGTCGCTGGTGACCGAATGGGTCAAAGGCAAGACGCTGGACGAAGCGCTGGCCATCAAGAACACCCACATTGCCGAAGAACTGGCGCTGCCGCCGGTGAAAATCCACTGCTCCATCCTGGCGGAAGACGCCATCAAGGCAGCAGTTGAAGATTACAAGCAAAAGCATACCGCCTGAGTACGGCTGGACCGGATGCCGCTGCCACCAGGGTATCCGTAACAAGACAGGACTGGAGTTTTTGTATGGCTTTGACTTTGAGTGAACGTGCTGCGAACCACATCTCTGGCTACCTCGCCCGCCGTGGCAAGGGGCTGGGTGTACGCCTGGCGGTAAAGACATCCGGTTGTTCCGGCATGGCTTACAAGCTGGAATTTGTGGACGCGCAGGCTGAGACCGATCTCGTGTTCGAGAGCTTTGGCGTGCAGATTTTTACGGACGCCAAGAGCCTGCCGTACATTGACGGCACCGAGCTTGATTACGCCAAGGAAGGGCTGAACGAAGGCTTCAAGTTCAACAATCCGAATGTGAAGAACGAGTGCGGCTGTGGCGAGAGTTTCCACGTCTGAGCGGCATGGCTGAATCACCCTGGCCCACGCGCACCTTGCTGCGGGTGGCAGGGCAGCGGTAAAAAGAACGGGTTATGCCCGTTTTCTTGTTAATCTGCAGGTTCACGACCGAGTCCAGCACAGCCCGATGAATTTCGACTTCAACCAGAACTACTTCGATCTGTTTCAGCTTCCCGCCACTTTTGCCCTGGATGGCAAAGCGCTGGAAGCGCAGTACCGTGCGCTCCAGGCAACCTGGCATCCGGACCGTTTTGCCGGCAGCGACGATGCGCAAAAGCGCCTTTCGCTGCAGGTGGCCACCCGCCTGAACGAAGGCTATCAAGCACTCAAATCGCCCGTGTCCCGCGCGCGCTATCTGCTCAAGCTCAATGGGGTAGATACGCAGGAAGAAACCAATACCGCCATGCCGATGGATTTTCTGATGAATCAGATGATCTGGCGTGAACATATTGCTGAAGGCAAGGCCTCGCAAAATGTTGAGCGGCTGGAAGAACTCAATCATGAGTTGCGTGAGGAAATTGGCGCGCTGGAAGATGAACTCTCCCGCCTGATTGACCGTGAAAGCCGCTATGCCGATGCGGCCATGGTTGTGCGCAAGATGCGTTTCATGGAAAAGCTGGACCAGGAAATCGGCAACGCCATTGAGTCTGTGCTGTACTGATACACGCGGCCAGACATGAGTCGGCCGTTCGTTGTTCCATTCTGACTGGCCCCGCCTATCAACGGGCGATGGCAATCCGAGTTATTGCCAGAAGCGGTTTTTCTGGCCCCAATCCAGGCGCGCGGCAGCAACAACGCGCGCCTTTTTGACTTTACGAGCTATGGCCTTACTGCAAATCGCCGAACCCGGCATGTCTACCGCCCCGCATCAGCATCGCCTTGCGGTGGGGATTGACCTTGGTACCACCAACTCGCTGGTTGCGACCGTGCGTAGCGGCAGCGCCTTGTGCCTGCCGGATCATGAAGGCCGCTCTTTGCTGCCCTCTGTGGTCAATTACGCCGCTGACGGCGCCGTTGTGGTAGGCCGCGCCGCGCAGGCGCGCCAGAACAAGGACCCGGCCAACACGGTGGTGTCCGTCAAACGCTTCATGGGTCGTGGCCTGAAAGATATTGCTGACCTGGCAACGCCTTATCGCTTTGTCGATGAACCTGGCATGCTCAAGCTGCAGACCGCCGGCGGCATCAAAAGCCCGGTTGAAGTCTCCGCTGACATTTTGCGGGCACTGAAAGAGCGTGCAGAGGAAAGCCTGGGGGGCGAGCTGGTCGGTGCTGTCATTACCGTGCCGGCCTATTTTGACGACGCCCAGCGCCAGGCCACCAAAGACGCAGCGCGTCTGGCCGGGCTTAATGTGTTGCGCTTGCTGAACGAACCCACCGCAGCGGCCATCGCTTACGGCCTCGATAACGGCGCGGAAGGTACCTACGTCGTGTATGACCTGGGCGGCGGCACGTTTGACGTGTCCGTGCTGGAACTAACGCGGGGTTTGTTTGAAGTGCGTGCCACTTCGGGCGATTCGCAACTGGGTGGCGACGACTTTGATCATCGCATTCACTGCTGGGCGATGGAGCAAAGTGGCCTGTCCCGCCTTAACGCCCAGGATTCCCGTCTGTTGCTGACCCGCGCGCGGGAAGCCAAAGAAGCGCTCACCGATCACGACAGCACGCATTTGACCGCCATGCTCTCAGACGGCCAGATGGTTGACCTGGAACTGACCGAGGCCAAATTCCACGAGCTGACCGCGCACCTGGTGCAAAAAACCCTGCTGCCGGTGAAGAAAGCGCTGCGTGATGCCAAACTCACCGTGGCCGATATCAAAGGTGTGGTGCTGGTTGGCGGTGCCACGCGCATGCCGCAAGTGCGTCGTGCAGTCGCAGACCTGTTTGGCAAAACGCCGCTGACCAATCTGGACCCGGATAAAGTGGTCGCGCTGGGCGCTGCCATGCAGGCGGACGTGCTGGCCGGCAACAAGGGCGATGACGAATGGCTGCTGCTGGACGTCATTCCGCTCTCGTTGGGGCTGGAAACCATGGGCGGTCTGACGGAAAAACTCATTCCGCGTAATTCCACCATCCCGACCGCGCGTGCCCAGGAATTCACGACCTACAAGGACGGTCAGACCGCCATGGCCATTCACGTCTTGCAGGGCGAGCGTGAAATGGTCAGTGATTGTCGCTCCCTGGCGCGCTTTGAATTGCGTGGCATTCCGCCCATGGTGGCGGGTGCGGCCCGGATCCGCGTCACCTTCCAGGTAGACGCTGACGGTCTGTTGTCGGTCTCGGCGCGTGAGCAATCCACCGGGGTGGAAGCCAGTATTGCGGTCAAACCCTCTTACGGTTTGTCTGATGAAGAAATCGGCCGCATGTTGAGCGAGTCGATGACCCACGCGGCGGATGATATGACCGCCCGCAAGCTGGCCGAAGCCAAAGTAGAGGCCATTAGCCTGGTGCAGGCCACCGAAGCGGCCCTGGAGGTTGATGGTCATCTGCTGGATGCCGCTGAGCGTGCATCCATTGCAACGGTGCTGGACGATCTGCGCCAGCAACTGGCCGGTGTTGATGCCGACCGCATTCGCACGACCGCCGAAGCGTTGAACCAGGTCACCGTCGAATTTGCCGGTCGCCGCATGGACGCTGCGGTCAAACGCGGTCTGGCTGGCCACAAGATTGGCGAGCTGTGAACGCGGCCCGTCAACCGGCAACCATGAATTGAATATCCGCGACTCAAAGGGACTGTAACGTGACTCAAATCGTTGTACTGCCTCATCCCGTGTTGTGCCCGGATGGTGCGGTGATTGAAGCCGAACCGGGCACCTCGATCTGCGATGCATTGCTGGAAAACGACATCGAGATCGAACACGCCTGCGAAAAATCGTGTGCTTGCACCACCTGTCACGTCATTGTGCGCGAGGGTTTCAACAGCCTTGAAGCCAGTGACGAACTGGAAGACGACCTGCTGGACAAGGCCTGGGGCCTGACAGCCCAATCGCGCTTGTCTTGCCAGGCGCTGGTGGAGCAAACCGATCTCGTGGTTGAAATTCCCAAATACACCATCAACCACGCCCGGGAAAACCACTGATGGCCGAGGTCTCCGCCAGCCAGCAACGGGTGGCAGACGTGCTCACGCAGCATGGTATTGCTGCGCGCATTGTCACTTTTGACGCATCCACCCGCACGGCGGCGGATGCGGCGGGGGCGATCGGTTGTGATGTGGCGCAAATTGCCAAATCCATTATTCTGAAAACGCGCCAGAGCAACCGTCTGGTGCTGGTGGTGACCAGTGGCCGCAACCGCGTGTGCGAAAAAAGTGTGACGGAGCTGGTTGGTGAGAAGGTGGGCCGCGCCGATGCGGACTTTGTGCGTGAGAAAACCGGTTTTGCCATTGGCGGTGTAGCCCCGGTGGCGCACCTGGAAACACCACTGGTTCTGGTTGATGAAGACCTGCTGGCTTTGCCCGAACTGTGGGCGGCGGCAGGCACCCCCAATAGCGTATTCCGGCTGACCCCGCAGGAACTGGTGGCGCTGACCGCCGGCCGCGTGGCCCGCATCAAAGAGGAGAGTGCAGCATGAAGTGGACTGATTCGCGCGACATCGCCATTGAACTGGCAGACCGTTTCCCGGAAATCGACCCCAAGACCATCCGCTTTACCGAACTGATGGAGTGGGTGCTGGCGCTGGATGATTTTGACGACGAGCCCAATCGTTGCGGCGAGAAAATCCTGGAAGCCATTCAGGCCGCATGGATCGACGAAGTCTAACCCTGCCCGCCGGGTTGTCTCATTGCTGAGCACCCGGTTTGACCAGAGTGTCCGGTTGAATCATACAATGAAGAATTAACCGACTCGCACTTCATGGACCCATCACCCAGATGCCTGCCGCGCAACCCGCTCGCGACACCGTGACCTCTTCTGCCAGCCCGGCGCGTTCTGTCGCCAGCCTGGTGCTCAATGCCCGTTTCAAGCTGTTTGACCTGTTGCAACTTCAGCCGGGGCAGGGGGATTTCACCCAGCGCCTGACCGATATCGTCTGGCAATTGCAACTGGCCTGTGAACAAAACCCGGACGTTGCCCTGGCGGTGATCTTGCATGCGCAAGAAGGCAGATACAGCATCCGGCACTCTGTCGACACTGCATTGGTGGTTGACCTGGTGTGCGAGCGGCTGGACATGAACCCGCTGGACCGGCAGTCCGTGGTCAGCGCTGCGCTGACCATGAATCTGGGCATGATGTCCTTGCAAGAGGCGCTCTCAGAACAATCCACCCCGCTGACCAGCGCGCAACGCGAAGAAATGCATCGCCACCCGTTGGTGGGGCGCGAAATGTTGCGCAAGCTGGGGGTGTCTGACCAGTTGTGGCTCGACTGCGTACTCCAGCATCACGAAATGCCGGATGGCGGTGGTTATCCGGCGCGCCTGCAGGGTGAGGAGTTGCGGTTTGAAGCGCGGCTGATTGGCCTGGCAGACCGGTATTGCGCCATGCTGACCCAAGCCGCCTGGCGTAGTGGCAGCGTGGTCGATAGTGCCTTGTTCCGCACCTTGCGCGCCCATGGCAGCGCGGCGGATGCCAAGCTGGGTCGCTTGTTTGGCGATACGCTGGGCCTGTTCCCGCCCGGCGCGGTGGTGCGCCTGGCCAATGGCGAGAGTGGTGTGGTCAAACAATACGCCAATGAAGCTGCACCATTGGTCACAGCCCTGTTTGATGATGCAGATATGCCGCTGCTGGAGCCCATTGACCGGGATACCGGCAAGCCGCAATTTGCCATTACCGAAATGCTGGAACCGGAAAGCCTGATCGGCCGGGTGCAATTTGAACAAGTCTGGGGCGCTGCGGCAGCCGGCCTGTAACCGGTGTGCTGTGGCACCGACTTCTATTTTCTGATGATCTTGTCCCACTGAAAACGCAGGAATTGATTCATGCAATTTGCTGAAGTACTGGCTGGTTTGCCGACTGTTGACCACCTTGCTGGTCTGGAACTGCTGGACGGCGAAACCGTCGCCGCGCGTCTTGAAAACAAACCCGGTCAGGCCGGTAGCGTGCGGGTTTACCACGCTTTATATCAAGAGTTTGGCGCAATTGACCGTGTGGCTGCCGACAAAGGCTTACGCCTTTATGCCGAACATACCGTCGATGCCCGCGCCAATCCGGGCAAGCATCCCAACATTGACCGGCTGTTAACGCTGGCCGAAGGTGGCCAGCCGTTCTCGGTGCGATTGCTGCCGGCTTGATGAGGCACGCAAACAAAAAGGCCAGCATCTGCTGGCCTTTTTGTTTTGGCACTCATCGTAACGGGCGCAATCACTCTTCTTCTTCGGCTTCCGGCTCGCTCATCAACAAAGAACCCTGTACTACGTCGCGGGTCAGGTGGGGTGAGAACAGCTCGATAAAGTCAAAGGCGTAACCGCGCAGATAAGCATCACGACGCACACCAATGCGGGTGGTGGAGGGCTCGAACAAATGACCGGCATCCAGCGCGACCAGGCCACGATCCCGCTCTGGCTCAAACGCCATCGTCGCCAGAATGCCCACGCCCAGACCCAGTGTGACATAAGTCTTGATCACGTCCGAGTCAATGGCGGTGAGCACGACGTTAGGCGTCAGGCCGTATTTTTCAAAAGCGCGGTTAATCAGCGAGCGACCGGTAAAGGCAAAGTCGTACGTCACCAGCGGATAGGCCGCGACATCATCCAGGCCAATCTTGCGATCCAGCGCGGCCAGCGGGTGACCTTCCGGCACGACGATGGAACGGTTCCACTCGTAGCACGGCAACATGGCCAGTTCGGGGTAATGGTCGATGCCTTCCGTGGCAATGGCGATATCGGCCTCACCTTCCACAACCATTTCGCTGATCTGGGTCGGGCTGCCCTGTTTAATGGACAAACGTACCTTGGGGTAGCGCGACAAAAACGCTTTGATGGTCTTGGGCAGGGCGTAGCGGGCCTGGGTGTGTGTGGTGGCAATGGTCAGACTGCCGCCTTCGACATTCACAAACTCTTCGCCAATCCGCTTGAGGTTCTGCGCCTGCATGAGAATGCGTTCGGCAATATGCAGAATCTCGCGGCCCGGCGCGGTGACATCGACCACGCGTTTGCCATTGCGGATAAAGATCTGCACACCCAGTTCGTCTTCAAGCAAGCGGATCTGTTTGGAGATGCCGGGCTGCGACGTGTGCAGCTTCTCAGCCGCTTCAGAGACGTTGAGTCCTTGTTTGGAAACTTCAACCAGGTACCGCAATTGCTGTAATTTCATGGCCTTCCTAATAAATAACCACGCATTCTAAAATCTTAACATAACAGTCTATAGCATTATAAACCCAATGATATGATCGCCAGTTCCGGGGGAAAACACAGCTTGCTCATCCCTCAATAGAGGGATGTCTCAATGGTGGTGGGTTTCATTGTTTCCGGCCTTTTGGTCGGGTTTATCGTCGGCATGACCGGCGTGGGCGGCGGCTCTTTGATGACGCCGATCCTGTTGTTTTTTGGTATCAATCCGGCCACCGCAGTGGGCACGGATTTGTTATATGCCGCCATCACCAAATCTGGTGGTGTGTGGGTTCATCACCGCAATCGCAATATCGACTGGAAAATCACCGGCTGGCTGGCTTTGGGCAGCGTGCCGGCGGCGCTTGTCACCGTGATGTTTCTGCATCGCTTGCAGGCAGATCAAGCCGTGATTAACGGGTTGATCAAGCACATGCTGGGGATTGCGTTGCTGCTGACGGCAGTGGCGATCCTGGCCAAGCCCTTGATTCAGCGTGTCACCTTCTCCGGCGAAATGACACTCAAGGCGGACTCAAATACCCGCCGCATCATCACCGTCATCGTCGGGCTGGTGCTGGGCGTGATCGTGACGCTGTCGTCCATTGGCGCAGGCGCTCTGGGGACCATTGCGCTGTTTTTGCTCTACCCGTTGATTCCTACCTCGCGCCTTGTGGGGACAGAGATCGCCCATGCGGTGCCGCTGACGCTGGTCGCGGGGCTGGGCCACGCCGGGCTGGGTAATCTGGACTGGGGCATTCTGGGCTTTTTGCTGATTGGTTCTTTGCCGGGTATTTATCTGGGCAGCCAGTTGTCCGGCCGTCTGCCCGATCGCCTGTTGCGCCCCTTGCTGGCCTTGATGCTGGCGTTGGTTGGCAGCAAATTAGTCTTTTGATTTTCTGATTTCGCCTCCTTTTTCTGAATTCATCGCATTCGGAGTTATTGATGGATCTCGACAGCAAGATTGCCGATACCCTCGCGCTGCTCAAGCGTATCGCTGCTGATTATTCGCCGGCCGTGTTTGCCAACTCGTTTGGCGCAGAAGACATGGTGCTCACTGATCTGATTGCGCGCCACAACATCGGCATCGACGCGTTCAGTCTGGATACCGGCCGTTTGCCAGAAGAAACCTATGAACTGATGCAGACCGTGCGCCAGCGCTACCCGGATCACGCGGTACAGGTGTTCTTCCCCAATGCCGCAGCGGTAGAAAATTATGTGAAAGACAACGGCGTCAATGGCTTTTATGACTCTGTTGATCTGCGCAAATCCTGTTGTCACATCCGCAAGATCGAGCCGCTGCAACGGGCGTTGGCCGGCAAAAAGGCCTGGGTTACCGGCCTGCGCCGCGAGCAATCGCCAACCCGTACCGATCTGGGCAACCAGGAATACGATGCAGGCAATGGGCTGGAGAAATTCAATCCGTTGATCGAATGGACCGAGAAAGACGTCTGGGCTTATATCAAGGCCAACAATGTGCCCTACAACAAGCTGCACGACCGTCACTACCCGTCTATTGGTTGCGCGCCCTGTACCCGCGCCATCGCCATGGGTGAAGACGTGCGCGCTGGCCGCTGGTGGTGGGAAAACCCGGAAAACAAAGAGTGCGGCCTGCACGTGAAAGAGGGCGGCGAGGTGAGTGCGATCTCGTTTGTCTCTTCGGTTCAGCGCTGATCGATTCGCAACGTACTGACCAGACTCGTTGCCTGATTCTTACAATGCCGCCATCATTATGGCGGCATTGTCATTCTGGCTTTGGCAATGCTGCATCGCACCAGGTGTGTGATGACAAAAAGAAAACATGAAACAAAAAACCTGAGCACCGGTTCAGGACAGAGGAAAGGAATCAAACATGAGTGGCATTCAATACCTGATCGGGGTTGATGGCGGCGGCACGGGCACGCGCATCTGTATTTCCGGGCTGGATGGCAAGGAACTGACGCGCGCCGAAGGTGGGGCGTCGGCATTGCAACAAGGTATCGACAAAGCCTGGGACAACATCGTCACCACTATCCGCAGCGGTTTTGCCGCGCTGGGGATCAGTGCACCTGATTTTGCCCACTGTGCGGTCGGCTTTGGTTTGTCCGGTGTGCACAATCGCGCTTGGGCGGCCGGGTTTGAAGCCAAAAATCCGGGTTTTGCCCGCATCATTGTCGAGACTGATGGCTTTTCAACCCTGCTGGGCGCGCACAAAGGTCAGCATGGCGGCATCATCGCCATTGGCACGGGCTCGATTGGTGAAGCCTGGTTGCCGGATGGTCAGCGCATTGAAGTGGGCGGCTGGGGCTTTCCCACCTCCGACGAAGGTTCTGGCGCGTATCTGGGCCTGAAAGCCATTAACCACGTACAGCGCGTGTTTGACGGCCGCCAGCCCATGACCGACTTTGGCCGCGCGCTGTTTGCGGTCGTTGGCGACAGCAAAGAAAAGATTTTTGAATGGATGGGCAAGATGAAGCAGGGCGAATGTGCCTCGCTCTCGCCCATCATCGTGCAATTTGCCGAGACCGACACCGTGGCCCGGGGCTTTCTGGAAGACGCTGGTCGCGAAGTCGAAATCATTGGTGCAGCGCTGCGCGCCAGCGCGCCGATGTTGCCCATCGCCATTTGCGGCGGCGGTCTGTCTGAAGCCATGCGCCCGTATATTCCGGCGGCGTTCCTGGCCACTACCACGCGCCCGCAAGCCGATTCATGTGCCGGTGCTTTGATCCTGATCCACAAGGCGGTCACAGCCTGAGTGTCTGGTATAGCGCGGCGGGCTGACACAGACCCGCCGCCAGGCATTATCGACCAGCCCATACAGGGCCTTGCCAATCTGGGGAGTGCAGGATCATGGACCAGCAGCAAAAGCTGTTGTTTCTCAAGCCCGAAGCAGACAGCGCCACGCCGCTGTATCTGCAACTGAGTCATAAACTGGCTGCGGCCATCCACGCCGGGTTCTGGAAGGCCGAAGACCCGTTGCCGTCCGAACGGACATTCTGTGAAGTGCTGGGATTGTCCCGGGTGACGGCACGCAAGGCGCTCGATCTCTTGTACGAGCAAGGGATGATCGTGCGCCGGCAGGGCGCAGGCACCTTTATCACGCCCAAACTGGAGCAACCGCTCTCCCGCCTGACCAACTTGTCTGAAATGCTCAAGCAGCGCGGCTTTGTGCCGGGTAGCCGCTGGCTCAAGCGCGAAGTGGCCCCTGCCTCGGCCGAAGAGTTGATGCGGCTGAACCTGGCACCCAATGCGCGCGTCTCGCGGCTATTGCGGGTACGGACTGCCAACGACGTAGTCATGGCCGTCGAAGAGACGGCCTTGCCGCATCATCTGGTGGCCGATCCGCTCAAAATCGGGGACTCGTTGTATGAATACATGCAGAACGCGAGGCTAGGTGTTGTAAGAGCGATACAGAATATTGCTGCAGTAAACGCAAACGCCCGCCTGGCAAGCCTTGCAGACATTCCGGAAGGGCAGGCCATGCTGCATCTGGTACGGGTGGGCTACCTGGAAAACGGGCTGCCGGTGGAACTGACGCACTCCTGGTTTCGTAGTGACTACTACGACTTTGTGGTCGAGTTGCATCGCCAGGTGTAGTGTTTCTGCGGCCTTGGGGCTTTTGCTTAAGGTGTTTGCTGTAGTCAGGTGTTTTGCGTAGGTGTAATTGACTACAAAATATGAGAATCTAACCGTTCATCCGGCAAGCCCCGACGCAGGGGCCCCGAAGAGCGGCAGGCTTCGAAGTGATTCACCGTATTGATAAATTGTTGTAATCTGCCAAAGCCTCGAGACACGAGGCGGCATGGCCAGGCGCAAAAAAGCAGCCGGCCAGGAACCAGAAATAACCGGCAACGACCGGACGCATGAGGATGGGGAAGTGCCGCTCACTGGACGGCGCGCCCTGGGAAACGAAAGCAGGACAGGTATTTTGGCGGGTGCAGCCAGGCTGCGCTACGTCGTGTGCAGCCCGGGAGAAGGTGCGCGCACGGCCGTCAGTAGTATCACGCCTTTTTTTCGGTTCAGATTCCTTTCGCTATTTCTGTGTTCCATGCACGTGCTGACCGCTTGCGGTGAGTACTCATGACACCAGTTTGAATAGAGGATGGGGAATCAAGATGAAGTTCAGGCAGTCCGTTCTGACCCTTGTCGCCGCAAGCAGCGTCCTCACGTCGCTTTCTGCTGGTGCTGCCGACAAAGTGAAGGTCCAGTTCTGGTCCAATAGCCTGTCGCCCAAATTTGACGCAGTGATGAAAGACCTCACTGCGCGCTTTAACGCTGCCAATCCGGATATCGAGGCCGTCTGGTCTGATGTGGATTGGGATGCTTTCCAGCCCCGTTTTATTTCCGCTGTTGCCGCTGGCAACGCGCCTGACCTGATCAATCTGCCGGTGCCCTGGGCGGCTGAATACGCCCAGAAGGGCCTGTTGTTGCCACTGGATGGCAAGATCGCCAGCTTCAAGGGCATGTATACCGACGCCGCCCTCAAAGACGTGACCTACAACGGCAAGGTCTACGGCCTGCCCTGGTACAACTCCGTCTCCATCATTGCCTGGAACAAGGGCATTTTCGACAAGGCTGGCATCAAGTCTGCCCCCAAGTCGCTGGATGAGCTTTTTGCGTACGCAAAGCAGATCAAGGACAAAACCGGCGTGGCTGGCTTTGCGCCCAAGGTGCAAGAGTTCTCCAGCTGGTTTATGTATCAGGGTCTGCCGGTAATCCAGAATGGTAAAGCGGTATTCAACAGCCCGGAACACGTGAAGTTTGTTGAGCGGTTTGCGCAAGCCTGGAAAGACGGCGCCATCCCCAAAGACGTGTTCAAGATGGAGTTCGAACAAGAAATCGCCGCGTATGACTCTGGCAAGATCGCCATGATGACCACGTCGCCGCAAGCGCTCAAACGTACGCAGACCGATGCCAAGCCGGTGTATGCCCAGACCGTGACGTCATCGTTCCCGGTCTCTGCCGGTAACACGCCGTTTGGGGGCTACCTCTTTTTCTGGTCTGTACCGCAAGGCTCAAAGCACGCGGATGCGGCCATCAAGCTGGGTCAGTTCCTGACCAACGATGCCAATCAACTGGCGTTCTCCAAGGCCACTGAAACCACCTTCCCGTCGACCCGCAAAGCGGTGAACGACAGTTATTTCCAGAGTGGCGTCAACTCTGCAGACCCGATCGAGCACGGCCGCGCCGTGGCCGCGCTGGCTATTCGTGACGCCCGGACGCTGACAGTCACGGGCCTGCCAGATGAAGCAGCCATGAACAAGAAACTGCAGGATGAACTGGAAGAAGCCATTTCGGGACGCAAGCCGGTCAAGCAAGCGCTCGATGAGGCTGTGGCGTTCTGGAACAACAAGCTTGGTGCCAGATAAGCGTTTGGTGTCGGGTAGGTGTAATTCGCAATTGACAATTGTGAGAGCAAGATTTGCGTTGTGGGTATTCTGTTACACTCCCGCAGCGTGCTGAAATCCGCATGGTCTGGTGGGCACACGCCGGATCAAGTGTGGTGTACCGCAAGGAAAAGATTCCTGGCGTATTTGTCGATAACTCCAAGAGGAAGACAAGATGAAGCTCAAGAAGATGTTGGCCGTTGGCGCAGTGGTATTCGGTTTTGCTTCTGTTTACGCACAAGCTGATACTGAACTTGAATTCTGGACCATGAACCTGGCTCCGAAATTCAACGATTACTTCAACAAGTCCGTTGCTGATTTCAACAAAGCCAACCCTGGCCTGACCGCCAAGTGGGTTGACATGAACTGGGATCAGATCCAGCCCAAGCTGATCGCTTCCATCGCTGCTGGCAATCCGCCGGCCCTGGTGAACTTCAACGTGCCCTGGGTGCATGATTTTGCCGCACAAGGCAACATCCTGCCGGTAGACACCTACATGGGCGCCGCCAAGAACAACTACTCTGTTGGCGCGATCAAGGACGTGACTGTTAACGGTAAGGTTTACGCCTTCCCGTGGTACAACTCCGTGTCCATCATTGCCTACAACAAGGACATCCTGGCCAAGGCCGGTGTGAAGGGCGCGCCGAAGAACTTTGACGAATTCGTCAACGACGGCAAGCAAATCACCGCCAAGACTGGCGTTCCGGCTTACGCACCGAAGCTGGGTAACTTTGTGGGCTGGTTCTACTACGCCGGTCTGCCGGTCGTTGAAAACGGCAAGGCCGTGTTCAATAGCCCCAAGCACGTCGCTTTCGTACAAAAGTTTGCTGACCTGTACAAGGCTGGCGTAATGCCGAAGGACGTGTTCAAGGTTGAGTTCGAGCAGGAAATCGCTGCATACAACTCCGGCAAGATCGCCATGATGACGACCGCGCCGCAAGCCCTGAAGCGCACCGAAACCGACGCCAAGGACATCTACGCCAAGACTGGCGTGGCCAAGTTCCCGGTTGACGCTGGCAAGATGGCCTTCGGCGCATGGCTGATGGACTTCGTGATTCCGAAGGGCACCAAGGACCCGGCTGCTGCCGGTAAGCTGGGGGTGTTCCTGACCAACGATGCACAGCAAGTTGGCTTCTCCAAGGCAACCGAAACCACCTTCCCGTCCACCAAGAAGGGCAACCTGGATCCGTACTTCCAGGCTGGTGCCAAGAGCGCCGATCCGGTTGAAGCTGGCCGTGCTGCTGCTGCTGCGTCCATGGACAACGCACGCACTCTGACCATCCCGCCGGGCGTGCTGCCGGATGAAGCTGCCATGACCAAGAAGCTGCAAGACGAAATCCAGGACGCTGTTGAAGGCCGCAAGCCGGTCAAGGCCGCTCTGGACGAAGCTGTTGCCGCCTGGAATGAAAAGCTGAAGAAGTAAGCAGTCTGAAGTAGTGAAGTTCCTGAGCGGGACTGCCCCCGGGCAGTCCCGCTCAGTCCGTTAGATAAAAAAATAAAGACACAGTCGAGTTGCGTCGTGAAGACTTCAAACAGTTACACCACGATTGCCTATCTGTTCCTGGCTCCGGCCTTGATCCTGATGGGTGTCCTGACGTTCTGGCCTGTCGGCTATAACACCTACCTCGCGTTCCAGGATTACAGCATTGCTGATGGTTCATCCACCTGGAACAATTTCGCAAACTTCAAATACATTGCTCACGAAGAGCTGTTCTGGAACGCCCTCAAGAACTCCGCGCTGTATCTCTTGATTGTGCCGGTGATCCAGTTGGCAGCGCTCATCGTGGCCAAAATGGTGAACAACAAGCTGCCGGGCATGACCCTGTTCCGCGCCTTGTTCTATATCCCGGTCATTACCTCGATTTCCATTGCGGGCGTCGTGTGGGCCAACGTTTACAAGTACGACGGCGTGCTGACCTGGCTCTTGCAAAGCCTTGGCATTTTGCATGACCAGGTGAACTGGCTGGGCGAGCCTTCCATTGCGCTGTACATGCTGATGATCTTTACCTTCTGGAAAGGGATTGGTTATTACATGGTGCTGTATCTTGCCGGTCTGCAAGCCATTCCTTCGGAAGTGGAAGAGGCCGCCATTCTGGATGGCGCCAATGCTTTCCAGCGCTTCTGGAAAATCACCGTGCCTATGGTCAAACCGACCATTCTCTTGTGTACGTTGCTCAGTACCATTGCCGCGATCAAGGTTTACCTGGAAGTGATCGTGCTGACCAAGGGTCAAGCCGACACCTATACCGCGCTGTTCTATGTGTATGACCAGGCCTTCCGCAACTACAACTTCGGGCGCGCTGCCGCTGCGGGTGTGGTTGTGACGTTGATCTGCGTGGTGCTTGCAGCGATCCAGTTCCGCCTGTTCGGCGACGACAAGAAATAAGCCGGGGAGACATAACATGGCGCTTGGCAAAACCGCTCGCACAGTCATTGGCCGCACACTGCATTACGCAGGCCTGGTGCTGTTTGCGATTTTCACTGCTTTTCCGTTTATCTGGGCTCTCTCGGTAGGCCTCTCACAAGACGCGTCCAATATCTGGATTTTCCCGCGGGCATTCTGGCCAACGGATCCCAGCTTTGGCTGGTTTATCCGCGTGTTCCATGAGATGCCGTTCATGACCTACCTGGGCAACTCTGCCCTGATGTCCTTCTGGACAGTGGTCGGCGTGACCGTCGTGTCAGTGCTTGCCGGCTATCCGCTGGCGCGCCTGAAGTTTGCTGGTCGTAACTTCATTTTTGTGGCCATCATTGCCACCATGATGTTGCCGTCGGAAGTGGCGCTGGTTCCCAACTTCATCACCATGAAGCATCTGGGCCTGTTGAACACCATGACGGGTGCGATTCTGCCCAACATTGCCGGTGCATTTGGTATCTTCCTGATGCGTCAGGCGTTTGAAGCAGTGCCGCAAGACCTCATCGACGCCGCCCGCGTGGATGGCGCAACCGAACTGCAGATCATGTGGCGGATCATGGTGCCTGTATGTGCACCGTCGATTGCTGCACTGGCCATCTTCACGCTGGTTAACGAATGGAACGACTACCTGTGGCCGTCGATTGTGCTGAACTCGAAAGAGAAGCTGCCGTTGGCCGTAGGTGTGTTCAATGACTTGACCGGCCCGTTTGCGACTTCGACCAGTCTGGTGATGGCCGCGATCGTGATGACGATCATTCCGGTGCTGATTTTCTTCGCCTTTACCCAGCGCTACTTTGTTAGCGGTCTGGATGGTGCAGTGAAATAAGCATGGAGCGCCGGATAAAATCCTGCAGCCCGCGTTGTGCTCGCTTGTCGTACAGTAGAGAACTGTCTTCGCGAACACGCCTTGTCTGCACCGCTTCGCTGGATTTTGTCCGCCGCTCATTAGTACGCTCAGAACAAAAGATTTAAAGGAATCGAATAAATGGCTTCGGTTACGCTCAAAAATATTCAAAAGACCTACGGCAAAGACGTTCAAGTGATCAAGGGTGTTGACCTTGAAATCAAGAATGGCGAGTTCGTGGTATTCGTGGGCCCATCCGGCTGCGGCAAGTCCACACTCCTGCGCATGATTGCCGGTCTGGAAGACATCACCTCTGGCGATCTCATGATTGGCGACACCATTGCCAACGACATCCATGCTTCCAAGCGCGGCATCGCCATGGTGTTCCAGTCTTACGCCCTGTACCCGCACATGAGCGTGTACGACAACATGGCGTTCTCGCTCAAGTTGTCTGGCGAATCCAAAGAAGATATCGACCGCCGCGTCCAGCGCGCTGCCACCATCCTGCAGATTACCCATCTGCTGGAACGCAAGCCCAAGGCGCTCTCTGGCGGTCAACGTCAGCGTGTGGCTATCGGTCGCGCCATCGTGCGTGAGCCAGAAGTCTTCCTGTTCGACGAACCGCTCTCCAACCTGGATGCCGCGCTGCGTCTGAACATGCGTGTGGAGCTGTCCAAGCTGCACAACGATCTGAAGACCACCATGATCTACGTGACGCACGATCAGGTTGAAGCCATGACCCTGGCTGACCGCATCGTCGTGCTGAACGCCGGTGTGATTCAGCAAGTGGGCTCACCACTGGAACTGTACGAACACCCGTCCAACCTGTTTGTAGCCGGCTTCCTGGGTTCGCCCAAGATGAACCTGCTGGAAGCGCAACTGGTCAGCCTGGAAGCCGACGCAGCCGTAGTGCGTCTGCCCAAGGGCATCACTGTGCGCGCCGCTGTCAACGCCAATTCGGGCAAGGTCGGCGACAAGGTCACGCTGGGTATTCGGCCGGAACACGTGCAACTGAAGCTGGAAGGCGAAGAAGGCGTACCGGCCCGTATCGACCTGATTGAGCATCTGGGCGACATCGTGCTGGCTTACGTTGAAGTGGCTGGCGTGAATGAAATCCTGTGCGTGAAGCTGCCGGGTAATCATCCGGAACTCAAGCGTGGTGCTTCGGTTCGCCTCGTGTTCCCGGAGAAGTCCACCCTGGTCTTCAACGAACAAGGTCTGGCATTCAAGCGTACTTGCTGATCGCGGTCCTGTTTGGTACCCAAAAACCCGCCAGACTGGCGGGTTTTTTTCTGTTTGAAGTAGGAGAGGCTGACAATCTCATGGCGGCAGATGCTGGGTCTGTTGTTATGTATCGTCACAATGCCTGGGCGGACGGCAGCCCAAGGGAACCGACATACTGCTGAAGTGCTAATCATCACCTTTCGAGAGTTACCAAAACAGCATGATCGAAATCATCGTCCAGGGACTGGTGGAAGTCTTGTCCACGGGATGGGGCTACAAGCATCCTGTCGTTACAGTGCCGGATATTTCCCGGCTTGAGGCTGTTGAGGACGAGCTGAGGGTCAATAAGGTGATGGGCTTGTACGTCGAGCCGGCGAAATATGCCGAGGTGTCCACGACGCCATGTGGGGCCCTGGATAAAGTAACTTGTCAGCCCTATAAGGACATCGAGGCAGGTCTGAAAACAATCCTGGGTAATGTATTTGCCGATGTCGTTCTATTGAAAGCGCCAAATGATGGGAATGAGCTGGTCATCACGAAAGTTGCATTGATCGTCAGGCCCACGATCAAGATCAACTCCGGCTCAAAAAGCTACGTGACCTGGGCGCCGACTTACTTCAGTACTGAACTGACACTTAAGATTACCGACCCCACAGGCAGGCGGGTTCTTGTTGTCACGGTGACTGGCCAGGGTAAGGCGTCGTTTTCCGAGTTCAAGCATGATTTCTCTCTTTCCGGGCGTCGTGCCAATCTGGATGCGCTCGAAAAGATGCAGTCCGCGCT
>JASLES010000007.1 GCA_030151005.1 Silvimonas sp. | reverse complement strand
GTGGCATTGCACGTCTGCTTTGCACTAGAAATCGGCCTTCACCCTGAGTACACACAACGAGTGCGCATATTCTCCGTGGTTGCAGCAAGCCATGACCAGTTTGCTGCTGGTTGTAATGCTGGTAGCGCTTGGGCTCTCTCTGGTCTGGCCATAGGCTGCGAGGCTACGTGCTCAACCATCGCCCACTGAAGTCTTACCGCTACGCGCTATACTCTGCAAAGATCTGCTTCCACCCAGAGTGGACATGGCCGAAGCTGCCACCATTGTGGAGTTGACGCCGAAGATCATGTCACTCAGGAGTATATCGATGGCCAGTAGTAACGACGTTGCAGACCTGTTCAATCGTTGGGAAAAGGTCTGGCACGACGGTCAGTACGACCTCATCCCCGCTTGCGTTGGAGAGACCTACATCCGGCACGACCAAAAGGGTGATCGGACCGTGACGCGCGACGCCTATGCTGCCGAAATCCAGGAGGTCCACAAGGCGCGACCGGGGATACGTGTTGTTGTATACGACCATGCTTTCGGTGATGGCCGTGCGTGGTTTCGCTTTGCCTTCAAATGGACAGATCAGACCAGTCACGAGCCACAGAGTCAGGCCGGCTTTCAGTCCTATCGAGTCGAGGGGGGAAAATTGGTCGAAACATGGCTGACGATGCAGCCGCTTGGCTCAGCATGGCCCGACAAGGTGGCGCAGACGCACTGGACGAGTCCATCCCCGATTCAGTGACTGGGAGAAGCAATGTCCGCTTCCACCCACAGCGGACATCCCAGCTAGCCAAATCTGAACACACCCGCATAGTGCTCAACACCAGCAGCCTGCTCGGGCCGCGCCGGAGCATTGTTCAGCCATTGCTGGAATCCGCAGAAAGTCCGCTTCGGCCGAATTGCAGGCAGCCTCGAACAACTAGAGGCAGATCATCGGCCGAAACGGACCCTTGCTGGGGCAGGCAGAATGGTCGGCTATCGACGCACAGCGGCCAGTCAGGTTTGCCGCATGAACATCAGACGTGTGGCAAAACCAATCAGCAGCCCACCAAACAGCCATTGTTGCAGACGCTGCACTTTCGGGTTTCGCTCCAGCCAATGGCCCACCCACGTGCCAGCCAGGGCGTAGCCGGTGTCGAACATGAATCCTGCGGCCACCAACACCACGCCGAGCATCGTAAATTGCATTGTCACTGACTCGGCATGGGGGGTGATGAACTGGGGTAGTAGCACCGAACAGAACAACAGCGCTTTGGGATTGAGCAGGTTGGTCAGCACGCCTCGTTGCATGGCTGCGCTCCAGGAGCCTGTCTGAGGTGTGCTGCCCGCGCTGACCAGGGAGAATGCGCGCGCACTGAACAGTTGCACCCCCATCCACAGCAGATATGCGGCTCCCGCAACGCGCGCCACATCGAATGTCCAGGGCGATATCTTGAACAAGGTAGCCAAACCCAGGGCCGCCAGCGCCACATGGCAGCTGCGGGCGATGGCAAGGCCCAGCGCGGTGGCCAGTGCCGCCCCGCGCCCCTGACGCGCACCGGTTTGCAGCAGCAAAATCATGTCCGGGCCGGGCATCAGGTACACCATGGCCAGGGCCAACAAGAACACCCCGGGGATTGCCATTGTTCGTTACTCCATCTGCATGAGCGCTGAACAACAGTTTAAGTCTGAAGGGCCAGGCAGGTGCTTGCGTGTTTGGTCCGACAAAGGCCTGAAATTGGCATACTCTGCCAATAATTAGTTTTTAGTGAGTCAGATATGCCCAAAACCAGTCTTGATGCCTACGACCGCCGTATTCTGGCTGCCCTGCAGCGCGACGGCCGCCTGACCAATGTGCAACTGGCTGATGAGATAGGCCTGTCAGCTTCTCCTTGCCTGCGCCGCGTGCGCCAGCTTGAGGAGGCGGGGGTGATCAAGGGCTACCGGGCGAGTCTTGATCCTGATGAAGTCGGGCTGGGATTAACGGTATTTGTCGGTATCAAGGTAGAGCGCCATCACGAAAAAGAAGCCGAAGACTTCCGCCAGGCCGTATTGGCACTACCGGAAGTGATTTCGGCTTTTCTGGTGTCTGGCGAGTCGGACTTCCTGCTGCACGTGGTAGTGCCAGACCTGCGCGGCTATGAGCATTTTCTGCTCGGAACCTTGCTCAAATTGCCGGGTGTGAGTGATATTCGCAGCAACTTCGCCATTCAGACCGTCAAGGCACAAAGCCCGCTGCCACTTCATCATTTGCCTTGCTGAATGACTGGTCCGCGGACGGTGCTATCAATGCTCGCTGCCAGGCGTTTTGCAGGGGCCAGGGGCCAGCGTCGATAATACCCGCGCATGCCGCAGCACTTCGGCCGCCTCCAGCGGGCCGCCGTGGCCCATATGAAAGCGTTGGGCCCCCCCTTTGACCAGGCGCTCCAGTTCGCGGGCGACGGTCTGCGGATCATCTTCAAATGGCGGGCGCATTGCGCGGCCATTGAAAGCGATGCCGCCAATCAGCACGCCCGATGCAATCAAATCCCCGACCATGGCGTCTTGCGATGCCAGTTCAATCGCGATCGAACCTGGGGTATGCCCCGCAGTGTGGCGAATCACCCCTGCAACGCCAAAGTCCGTCAGGCTGATCTCGTCTTCATCTTTCATCAGAATGTCTGGCTGAAAACCCTGATAGGGCTCGTGCGGCACCGGAGTCTTGATGAAGAGCCGGGCGGCCCAGCCCGTCGTGCAGTAGGTCATCGGTTTCTTGCGCGTGTAGAAGTCGACATCGTCTTGATGGGCAAGGATGGGCGCGCCCGAAAGCTCACGCACACGTGCCGCGCTGCCAGCGTGATCTGTGTGGGCGTGGGTCACGACGATCAGTTTGATGTCCTTGAAAGACAAGCCGTGCAGTTTCAGCACGCGTTCGATCTTGCGCTCTGAACCGGGGATGCCGGTATCGACAAGTATGCATCCGGCATCACTTTTGATCAGGTGCGCGTTGACCATATTAAAAGGCAGAATCGGTATGCGAATGATTTCCTGGGTAGACATGTGTGTTCCTCTTGGGCAAGCGGGAGATGGTGAGCGCGCTTTGACGTCAAACCGTCAGCGGACCAAAGCAGCGTTTGTCAGGAGGGGTGATGCTGAAAACCCGTCCACCGACTGTGCGAAGGCTTTGATCTGATCGGCGACCTGCTTCGGAGCCTCAAGCGGCAAAAGATGCCCGACTTTCGGCAAGACAAAGAGTTGTGCCTGAGGGATGCGGGAGAGCAGTTCTTGCTGAAGCACCTCTGGCGGATCAACCCGGTCGTGCTCGCCAGACAGGACG
>JASLES010000403.1 GCA_030151005.1 Silvimonas sp. | reverse complement strand
GTGATGCGCTACGGCGGCCTGGCTTTCCAGCGCCAGCAGGCGGAACGGGTTGTCCTGGGTTTTGCCGGTGAGTTGTGCCAGGCCTTCATCAAAGCGATGGGCATGCCAGAAATCGTGCGCGGCGGCGGCGCGGCGGCGGTTGGCCATCAGACGCAGAGTGTGGGTGACGATGACGTACCAGCTGGAAATAGACATCACCAGCAAGATCAGGGCAATGGCGTGGGTGACGAAATCACCCTGCGCCCACAGGTGGGACAGGCTGAACTGTTGCGGTTGCATGGATTGACTCCTTGTTATTTCAGAATTTCAGAATTCAAAAATCCGGGCTGGCCGCACCGTGGCACGACCGGGTTTGTTTGATACGTGCGTTCAAGACTGGCTGAGCGAGAACGTCACCGGCTGCACGTACCACATGGCAATCGGCTGTCCGCCTTGTCTGGCGGGGGTGAATTTCCATTTGCGGACGGTTTCCAGCGCCGAGTTATCCAGCCGAGGAAAGCCGCTGGACTGTTTGATGCGGATATCGCCCACCATGCCGTTGGCCTCGATATAGACCTCCAGCAGCACACGACCCTCTTCGCCCAATTTGCGGGATACCGGCGGGTAGGGCGGCTTCATGTTGCCTGTGGCGTTGGCATCTACCCGGGGCTGCGATACCGGCGCCGGGGCGGGTGCTGGCGCAGGTGCCGGTTTGACCTCTGGCTGCGGTGGCGGGGTTTCCGGCACGGGCTTGGGTGGTGGCTCGGTCGCGACCTGATCGGGCCTGGCGACCGGGATTTTGGGCAGCGGCTTGGGTACTGGCTCGCGCTTGATCACCGGTTGCGGGCGCGGCTTGGGCTGCGGCGGTTTGGGTTCTGGCGGCGCAACCACGGGCAGCGGCGCGGGGGTTTCCAGCGTCACCGTAATTTCTTTGGGTGGCAGGGGCGGTTGGGTCTGCACGGTATGCAGCAGCGCGCCAATCAACAGCACATGTGCGCCGGTGACCAGCCCGAGTCGGGTTGCCTGGTTGCGATCCATATCGTAAATGAGAATTACTTGCGTTTGTGCGAAGACCGATATGATAATGATAACCCTTCGCATTTGCAAAGCCATTGCAGGCGAAACCAAAAAGAAAATCCGCTCGCCGGATATGTATCTCAGGGCAGGTTGATCAAAAGCAGGTTCGGGCAGGGCTGCCCGCGCTTGTGCTTGCCGGTGGGATGCATCTGAGCATGCGGACCCAAACAAGTGCCGTGGTTTAGCGCCACGCAGCCAAGTCCCCCGGAGACACAGCACCATGCCTATGGCCCGTAAGCCGATTGCCGCCCTTGTGGCTGCAGCCTTCACCGCATCCGCTGCTTATGCAGATGACATAGCAAGCCAACCTGCCGCTGCTGAACAGACCCTGCAAACCGTGAACGTCAACGCCGCTGCAGATCGTGAACAGACTCGCACCGATTACAACGGCAACGTATCCACCGTGGGCGGCAAGGTGCCGACCGCCGTGCGCGATATCCCGCAAACCGTGACGGTGGTAAACCGGGCGGTGATGGATGCGCAGGGCGTGGCCTCGCTGACCGATGCGCTGCGCAACGTGCCAGGCATTACCATTGGCGGTGCAGAAGGCGGCCAGATTGGTAACAACATCAACCTGCGTGGTTTTTCTGCGCGCACGGATATTTATCTGGATGGCGTACGTGATCGTGGCCAGTACTACCGCGATACGTTTTATCTGGATCAGGTAGAAGTCTTGAAGGGCCCGTCGTCCATGCTGTTTGGCCGGGGTTCTACCGGTGGTGTGATCAACCAGGTCAGCAAGAAGCCGCAACTGGCCCCGGTGGGCGAAGTGGACGTGACTATCGGTACCGATGACCGTTACCGCGCGACATTCGATACCGGCCACGCGATCAACGATCATGCCGCCTGGCGTGTCGAAGGCATGGCGCAAGACCAGCATTCCAGCCGGGATGTGATTTCCAATCAGGATGTGGGCCTGGCACCGTCGGTGACCTTTGGCATTGGTGATCCAACCACCATTACCCTGTCGGCCCTGCTGGAGCACAACCACGACATGCCCGATTACGGCATCCCGTCGGTGAATGGTCGCCCGGCCAATGTCGACAAAAGCAATTTCTATGGTCTGACCGATGATCGCACCAATCAGACTGTGGCGACGGTGCGTGCCGATATCGAGCACAAGATCAACGAAAACCTGACGCTGCGTAACAACACGCAGTACAGCCATTATGAAACCGACGCGATCGAAACCGCGCTCTCGACCGTGGTGACGCCCAGCGGCGCTGCGCTGGATCGCACCAAGGGCAACCCAACCACGTTGCCGTTGTCGTCCCTGCGGGTTCAACTGGCCAGCCATGACCGCAATATCACCGATCAATCCATCTACAACCAGACCGACCTGATCTGGAAGACCAATACCGGCAGCATCAAGCACACCGTGCTGGCCGGGGCGGAGATCGGCTACGACAAGTACGAGAACCAGTCTTACAGCCGCAACAATCTGCCGATTGTGGATATGTTGAACCCGGCGCATCTGTCCAGCCCGGCCAACTCGGTCAGCACCAAGGGTAACTACGCGGAATCGACGGCCAATTCGCTGGCCTTCTACGCCAACGACACCATCGAATTCACCCCGCAATGGAAGGCGATTGCCGGCCTGCGTTGGGACCGCTTTGATGGCGATATTCACAACTCGGTCAGCCTGCCGCTGTCGGCCAGCAATGACACCAACTTCACCAGCGTGCGCGCCGGCTTGATCTATCAGCCGACCGATGCGCAGTCTTATTACGTTAGCTATGGCACCTCGTTCAACCCGTCGCTGGAAGCACTGACGCTCACCAATGGCACTCAGAACCTGGACCCGGAAAAGAACCGTTCTTATGAAGTGGGCGGCAAGTGGGACTTCTTCAGTGGTGATCTGTCGCTGAACTCGGCGCTGTTCCGCATTGAAAAGACCAATGCTCGTACGCAAGACGCCACCACCGGTCTGTACCAGCTTGATGGTGACGTGCGCGTTGACGGTTTTGAAGTCGGCGTAGCGGGCCGTATCACCAAGCAATGGCAAATGTTCGCGGGTTATACGTACCTGGACGGTCAGGTTGAAAGCGCCCTGGACGGCACCGCCGGCAAGGTGCTGGCCAATACGCCCAAGAACACCGCCACGGTGTGGAGCACGTACAGCTTGACGCATGACTGGGAAATTGGCGGTGGCGTGCTGGCGATGTCCAGCCGTTATGCGGCCAACAACAACGTCGTGCTGGTGCCGGGCTATGCCCGCTGGGATGCCACCGTGGCTTACCACCAGAAGACCTATGACGTTCGCCTGAACCTGTTGAACCTGACCGACAAGTACTACTACGACTCGGTGATTGCCTCCGACGGCGGCCGCGCCACGCCGGGTATTGCCCGCACCGCGCTGTTGACGCTGTCGTACCACCCGTAATCTGCAGTCGTCATGACGCCGCCCTGCCGCAATCCGCGCCGGGGCGGCGTTGTCCGTACTACGGCTTGCAATAAAGGAATGTCATGTTAGTCCGCATACCTCAAGTGCTGAATCCGGAGCAACTGCGCCATGTGCGCCAGGCGCTGGAAAACGCCGGCCCGGCCTGGGTGGATGGCCGCGTTACCGCCGGTTTTCAGGGCGCGCCGGTCAAGAACAACCAGCAAATCGACGAACACTCGCCCGTGGCGCATGAACTGGGTGATCTGATCCTGGCCATGCTGGAGCGCAATCCGCTCTTCATCAGCGCCTGTCTGCCCGACGTGATCTACCCACCCATGTTCAATCGCTATGGCGAGGGCATGACCTTTGGTAGTCACGTCGACGGTTCTATCCGCATCATCCCCGGCAGCGGCGGCCGCAAGATCCGCACCGATATTTCCGCCACGCTGTTCATCGCAGAACCGCACGAATACGACGGGGGCGAATTGCAAATTGAAGACAGCTACGGCATGCACACCGTCAAGCTGGCTGCGGGCGACATGATCATTTACCCCTCCACCAGTCTACATCGCGTCACACCGGTGACCCGCGGCATACGGCTGGCCAGTTTTTTCTGGATTCAAAGCATGGTGCGGGACGACGGCCAGCGCACGCTGCTGTACGAACTCGACACCGCCATCCAGACCCTCAATCGAACCCAGGCCGACGACAGCGCGCGCACCACGCTGGTCGGCAACTATCACAACCTGCTCAGAATGTGGAGTAACACATGATCAACAGCCTGCTTGCCGAAAACCACAAAGGCTTTCTGCCTGACCGCCTGCGTACCGGCAACTTCCTGAAATGGCTCAAACGCGTCCACGCCTGGCTGGGCCTGTGGGGCGCTGCGCTGGGCCTGATGTTTGGTATTTCCGGCTTTGTGCTCAACCACCGTGCCCAGATGAAAATCAACGCCGTCACCCCGATCGAGAGCGCGGTGCAAGTGCCTGTGCCGGCCGATGCCCGAGATGACCCGAAAGCCTTTGGCAAATGGTTCAGCCAATATGCCGGCATCCCCGGCCACGCCCGCGTGCGGACCACGCCTGCCAAAGAAGTGATCTGGAACGACAAACCGGTGCAAAAGCCGGCAGAGTGGCAAGTGACCCTGGCCAAGCCCAACTACAGCGTCAGCGCCACTTGGACTGAAGGCAACAGCCTGGCAGAAGTCAAACGCACAGAGACCAACTTCTGGGGCGTGATCACCAACCTGCACAAAGGCGTAGGCGCTGGCGTGGGCTGGATTTTGCTGGTCGACACCCTGGCGGGCGCCCTCATTACCCTGTGTATTACCGGCTTTTTGCTGTGGTCCCGCCTGCACGGCCCGCGTCTGGCCGCGCTGGGCTTGATTGGCGGGGCGATTGCCTGGGGGTGCTGGTCGGTGCTGGCGTGACCTTTCTCGCCACCTGCAAAGTTGTATGGCGGAGCCCGGTTATTTGGCCGGGCACGTTCTGAGGGCCGGGCGGCCGACCGCCTGGCCGTCCAGCGTCGTGGCTTTCAAAATGCATTGGGAGCCATACTGGCGCCCTTGTACCTCATAATCCTTGCCTTCCTCCGGCACAAAAGTCCAGTCTGAAGCGCAGAGCCAGGCATTGCCATTTCCGGCATCTTGCTGGGCCATGAAATCGATATTGATTGGTTTCCCTGCCTGAATGTAGACCTCAGAAACCATCACGTGGGCCTCCATGTTTTGCCCAGGCATGCCCAGTTTCTGGTGGTTTAAATGGCTGTCAGACATTAGCGTCATGCCATTGTTGGCCGCAATGCCGCCCACCCCTTTGGATTCATCGTGGCAATCTGCATCCGGAATCAGCCGGATAACCCCGTTGGTCACAATGCGCATGCGCGCACGTGGCCCTGTATCTGGTTCGGCGTAAGAGCGCATCAGGTAGGACGGGCTGGAGAGGTTTGAACAAGCGCCAAGAATCAGGCAGGACAACATCAGGGGAATATGGCGGGTCTTCATGCTGGAGGAATGGATTGTGGTCATGATTAATTAAATAAGGCGCCAATTATATTGGCGCCCGGATACAAAGCCCACTGTCAGGAACGGCAGCTGGGCGTCTTCCATGAAAACGACTGGTTGTGGGGCAGATTGCCGTCGATGTGCATAACCGCATGAATGCGCTCTTTTTCGGGCAAATCCGAACACATTGTTTGATTTAACATCGATTGGTGGTTTGCAGTTCCGCTGCAGAATCCCGCCCTTTGCGCGCGCAAAGCAAGCAATTTTGCAAAGGGACTCCGCATGTCTTACCCCGCCGATCAAACCGCCAATCCCGCCCCGCTGGGCCTTCTGGGGTTTGGCATGACCACCGTACTGCTCAATCTGCACAACGCCGGTCTGTATGAACTCAACAGCATGATCCTTGCCATGGGCATCTTCTACGGCGGCCTCGCCCAGGTGTTTGCCGGGCTGATGGAATGGAAAAAGGGCAACACCTTTGGCACAGTGGCATTCACCTCTTACGGCCTGTTCTGGCTGACGCTGGTGGCCTTGTTGATCCTGCCCCGGCTGGGTGTGGCGGTGCCAACGGCCAGCAGTGGCATGGTGGCGTTTTTTGTCATGTGGGGTTTGTTTACCGCCGTGATGTTCGTCGGCACGCTCACCATGAATCTGGCGACACGCGTGGTATTTGGCTCGCTGGTGATCCTCTTTGCCTTGCTGGCGGTGGGTGATGCGCTGGGCGACGCCATGATTGCGCGTATTGCCGGTTGGGAAGGCATCCTCTGCGGCCTGTCGGCCATGTATGCCGCGCTGGCGCAGGTGCTCAACGAAGTCTACGGCCGGGTGGTGTTGCCACTGGGCGAGAAAGCCCCCGCCTGATCTGGTGACGCAAGGC
>JASLES010000327.1 GCA_030151005.1 Silvimonas sp. | reverse complement strand
CTGGAAGAAGCACTGCAAGACTGATCGATGAATCGATTGGATCAATACAGATCAATACAAAAAAGCCCGGCCAAGCCGGGCTTTTTGTTTGGGATGGTGGTGGGGTAGATGGCTGGGCGATAATTATTATCCGGGTAATATTGATTTATATTTATACCCGGATAATAATCACTCTGCTTTAAAGACAGCTCACTCAGGAATCCCATGACACCCCATCTTGCATCCTCGTCTTATATCGAACCCACGTAGGCCGCCGGCCGCGCTTTTGTCATGCGTCAACTGCAAGGCCCGGTGCTCATGCTCAACCTGATACGTTTACGGGCTATCGCTGATTACGCGGCTAGCCCGGAACTGGCCCCAGCCACACCCCTGAGTGGCGCGCAGGCATTCCAGCTTTATATTGATCACACCTTACCCCTGCTGCGCGAAACCGGCGGTGATGTGTTGTTGCTGGCATCTGGCGGGCCGTGGCTCATCGGCCCGCCAGATGAGCATTGGGATGTCGCCATGCTGGTGCGGCAAGACAGTGTGGCCTCGTTTCTGGGGTTTGCCACCCATCAGCCTTACCTGGCAGGCCTGGGCCACCGGACGGCCGCCGTGGCAGATTCACGCTTGCTGCCTCTTGCCGAGGTGGCGCTCACGGCTTATTGATCCATCCGCACGACCACCTTGCCAAATGCACCCCGTTCCAGATGCGCCAGGGCAGCGGGCAGTTCCGCCAGATTGTACTGGGCATCAATCACGGGCTTGATCCCGTTCAGATCAATCCACTGCACCAGTTCACGCAGTGCTTTGCGGTTACCGACGCCAATCCCCTCAATGCGGGCGCGTCGTGCGAACATCTGCGGGGTAGGGATCTCCAGCTGGAAACCCTCAAATACACCAATAATGGCGATGCGCCCGCCAATGGCCAGGGCGTCCAGCGTGTGTTTGATGTTCTCGCCGCCGGCCAGCTCAATTGCATGATCCACCCCGCGGCCCTGGGTTGCTGCCACTACGGCAGCAGGCCAGTCTGCCTGTGTGCGATCAATCACATGATGTACGCCCAGTGCGCTGGCTTGTGCGCGTTTTTCCGCGCTGGCACTGGTCAGCACAACGTGTGCGCCATGACTCAGCGCAATCTGCGCGGCAAATAGCGCCACGCCACCGCTGCCTTGTACCAGCACAGTCTGGCCGGCTTGCAATTGCCCGGTGCTGACAAGGGCAAACCATGCGGTCAGCCCGGCGCAGGTCAATGTGCTGGCCGCGCTGTCGTCCAGGGTTTCTGGCGCATTCACAAGATGATCTTCGTGCAGCACCAGATACTGGCTGAGTACGCCGGGCAGGGGCCCGCCAAAAGCGGTGCCAGCGGTGGGCGCGACCGGCAAGGGGGTATCGAGCCACGTGGTCCAGAAGGTATTAATGACCCGCTGGCCGATCCCGAAGCGGCTGACGCCAGGCCCCACTGCCACCACGCTGCCGGCCATGTCTGAACCGGGTACGAAGGGAAACGCCAGGGTCGAGCCCATACCATTGGCGATGGTCAGCTGGTCCCGGTAATTGAGTGATACCGCGGCCACTTTAACCAGTACTTCATGCGGGCCGGGCAGGGAGATTGGTACATCCACCAGTTGCAATTGGTCACGCCCGAATCCAGCCATTTGCCATTGTTTTGCGGTTTGCAGTGTCATGATCAGCTCCGTTGTTTTCAGGGGGTGCTGTCATGGTATTGGCGAATATATTGATTGTGTTGTGCTATAAATTCGCATCAATGTAGATAAAACGGAACCAATGACATGGCCGGGCTGGAGCGACTAAGCGGCATTGCCGTGTTTGTGCAGGTGGTCGAGTCGGGCAGTTTCAGTGCGGCGGCCGTCCGTTTGCATCTGTCGCGCTCTGCTGTGGGTAAAACCGTGGCACGCCTGGAAGAGCGGCTGGGCGTGCGCTTGTTCCATCGCACCACACGGAGCCAGAGCCTGACCGATGACGGCCAGATGTTCTATCAGCGTTGTTTACGCGTGCTGGTGGAACTGGAACACGCCGAAGATGAACTCGCCCAGGGCCGGCACGAACCCACAGGTCGCATGCGCATTACCATGCCCGTATTGTTTGGTCGCCGTTGTGTGGCCCCCGTCTTGCTGGATCTGGCACAACGCTGGCCACGCCTGCAACTGGAACTGGCATTCAGCGATCGCAAAGTTGATCTGGTGGAAGAAGGCTTTGATCTGGCGATCCGCAGTGGCCCGTTGACCGATACACCGGGTTTGAAAATGCGCTCACTCGGCGCGCACACCATGCTGATCTGCGCCGCACCAACGTGGCTGGCACGCCACGGCAAACCGTGCACACTGGCGCAACTGGCCGGGCACGAGGCCATTTTCTACGGCCGCAATGCCAACTCTGCTGAATGGGCATTCCACGGTCTTGCAGGCGAGCCCGTTGCTGTGCGGGTTGTGCCCCGCATTGCACTGGATGATCTGGAAGTCATGATGCAGGCGGCTTGCCAGGGCCTGGGTGTAGTGCGCTTGCCCGGCTGGCTGGCGGCAGACGCCTTGCGTAGCGGAGAACTGGTTGAACTGACGTTTGCAGAACGTACCCAGAACATTCCGGTTCACGCGATCTGGCCGCATGCGCCGCAGACACCGTTGAAAGTACGCTGGGTGCTGGATGCACTGCTGGAGCATGTTTCGCCCATCTTGCGATCATCCACGCAACAAGCGCCAGCGGTACTGGATGACGCCGGAATGAAAACTTAAGATACAGCATGATCCGGGCGGGCAGGTCACGCGCCCGACATCACGCTCACACCGGTACGGCATGACGCTTGCCGTGCTCGCTTAACCCACATCACGCGGCCACAAGCCGTGTGCAGGATGACGATCAACCATGTTGAAAACGCTGGAACAACGCTTTCGCGCGCTGGAAAGCGGCGTGGATTTCTGTTCTTTGCGCTATGTCGAGGAAGAAACAGAAAGCCTCGCCGTGCGGCAGAACATTCCACAGCCGGTCGGCCGCAGTCTTGATCGCGGCATCATGATCACCGTAATGCATCAGGGCGGCTACGGTTACGCCGCTACGCCGGATCTGTCTGATGCCGGTATCACCGCTGCCTTTGAACGCGCCAAAGCCTGGGCAGTGGCCACCGCCCACCGCTCTGTATTCGATTACCGCCAGATTGCCCCGCCGAACCCGAGTGGCCGTTATCTGGGCCCCACCGCAGATCAGCCGCTGAACTGGCAACGCAAAGACTTGATGGCACTGTTGATGGATGAATCCCGTGCCTGCCAGATTGACGAACGCATTGTCGACTGGGGCGCCAATGTGGATCGGCTGGAAGTGCGCCAGATATACCTCACATCGGGTGGTGGCGCGGTAGAACAACATTATCGCGCAGTGATCCCGTCGCTCTCAGCCACGGCGTTTGCTGATGGCGATTCGCAAACCCGCAGCCTGGGCGGCCAGTACAACGGTTATTGCCGGCAGGGCGGTATGGAAGTCCTCACGCAGTCTGG
>JASLES010000276.1 GCA_030151005.1 Silvimonas sp. | reverse complement strand
CAGCAGGAATCGAACCTGCAACTAGCCCTTAGGAGGGGCTTGTTATATCCATTTAACTATGGAGACATGCCAGACAACCAAAACCCGCTATCTCCATGAAACTCTTGCAAAAAGCCGGTTTAACGGGGTTATTTGCGCAGGTGGCCTTAAGGCTCATAGTCCTGCATTTCTGGTCGTTTCCACGTGTCGGACGTCTGCTGCAGGCAGTGGCAAGTGCAGACCACCACCGGCATGTACCCCCGGCAATGGCCCGCATTATACCGATTGGTGCGGGGCGGCGGGCAAGTGTTCTTGCTTGATGGCGGGCATGTTGACTTTGGGCAGGCGACGAATTGACATTGAGCAGGCACAGACCGACTTTTCATCTTCGCCGCCCGATTGTCACCAGTGAGTGACACACCCGACGGGGTCAGGACCTTCTGAGTGGAGCCCGCATACAGCGTCGTTAGAATCAGCACGCTCCCAGATCACCTGGTCCAGATGGCCATCGGTGAAATCCAGCGTGGTTTCGTTGTGCCCAACGGGTGCAACCAGCGGAATGGCGATCCCCACGAATACCGTCGCGCCCCGCCAGGCCACACTGCGGTTGTAGACCAACTCCTCATGCGGGCCATCAACCTTGTCTGATTTGGGCTCGCCCCACATGGCTTTGACGCTGTCTGGCGTCACCGCTTGCGCTGCTGCGTATTCGCACCAGGTAATCTCGCCAGTTTCATCCGGTTTGGGGCACGGGTTACTTCCACCCGGCGCAACCTTGTGCGGGAACTGTCGGGTGGTCACGGTACCCGCACCGACACAACCGCTGAGTACGCACACGACGCTGGCCGAAGCCAGAACGGCTCTGGCCACAACAAAAACGCACTTCATTTGGCTTGATCCCAAGGTTTTTCAGATGCCTGAACCAAGGGGCAGTATTGGCGGCTCTGAGCCACTCAATCCCGCCCCGCTTGCCGGGTTTTACTGGATGGGAGAAATTTTGCGAACCGCCCCGCTACCGTTCTCAACCACGTAGAGATTCCCCAAGGAATCCACGGTGAGTTGTTGCGGACCGTTGAGGGATGCCGCGCTGCCAATGCCATCGACCAGCCCGGCCGGGCCGCCACCAGCCAGTGTCGTTACCACCCCGTTGCGGGAGATGCGGCGAATGGCGTTATTGCTGAAATCAGAGACATAGACCGTGCCATTCTGGTCAACAGCCACGCCGGTAACGCCATTGAAGACGGCAGCCGTACCCAGACCATCCGCGTAACCGTTCTGCCCGCTGCCCGCAAGGGTAGTGACCACTCCGGCCGGAGTAACTTTACGCACCTGGGAAGCCGATACGTCGCCGACATAAAGATTGCCGTCTGGCCCGATGGCAATGGCCTTTGGATACACAAACGAAGCGCCCGCCCCCGTGCCATCCTGCGTGCCCGAAATACCAGACCCGGCAACGGTACTGACCATGGCGTCTGTACCGATTTTGCGGATGCGGAAATTACCGGGATCAGTGACGTAGACATTGCCGGCTGCGTCTACAGCCACACCATGGGGCCATGCCAATGTGGCGGTGCTAGTCGGGCCATCCTGAAAATTTCCACCGCCATTGCCCGCCAGCGTAGAAACAGCCCCGTTCGCAATTTTACGAATAGCCTGATTGCCATCATCAGCGACATACAGACTGCCTTGTTTATCTATCGCCAGGCCAACCGGAAAAGCAAACTGGGACTGCAAGCGTGGGCCGTCAATCAAGCCTTCCGTAGTCTGGCTCATGGAGCCGTTTGGCTGCATGGCCATGCTGATAAAGCCACCCGCCCATAATTGCGCTTGTCCGTTCGAATCCAGGGTAGAGATGGTATTGGCTGTCGCATCAGAGACATACAAGGTGCCATCTGCCCCCAGCGCGATTCCCAGTGGATTCTGGAATGACTGCGCTGCAGCCAGCGTTGTGACCTGCGCCCGCGCCGCCACACAACTTAACTGCACGCTGGAGACATCCGCATTGGCCGTCCCGCTTTGCTGGCTGATACTGCAAGAAGCCCAGGCAGGTTGTTTGGCAATGGTGACCGAATACGCGGCGCCCCGGCCAACGCTGGCCGGAAAGCTGAAACTGCCGTTGGCCGCAACTGTGGTGGTATCCCCATTGCTGTTTTGCAGCAGCACCGGTTCGCCATCCGGCAGGCCCGTTACTGTGCCGCCGACTTTGTAGCCAGCAGCAGGTGCGGAAGTCTCAGTACCGCCACCGCCACAGGCCGACAACATGCTCATCAGGCTAACTACGCACAGGGCTTGTGCGCCGCTTTTTATTGTTTTCATCTTTTGTTCATTCCGTTTGATCTAATGATGTATTGATTTGTCACGGCTGAATTCCGGTTATGCCAGAACCAGCAGGGCTCCCCACCCGCGCGTAACAAGACGGTAACGCTAGCAGTAAACAAGCGTTTGAATCCAACGCACGCCACTTGCGTATCAGTTTGTGTATGAAATCGTTGTCAGAACGGCACAGTGCGAGAGCTGATGCCCGGTAAACCGCCACCGCACTCATGCCCTTGGCATACGACGATGAATGGCCCACACTGCATCGCCGTCATCCAGGCTGCGATCCGGCCGTTAATGGCATACCGCAAGTACTGCTTATATTTATTCCCCGATACGGATACCCCGTCACACAGGAGCATCACATGGCAAGTCAAGGCTGGCAGCGTAGAGATATTCTTAAAATGCTGGGGGCGATGCCCTTGCTGACCAGTTTGCCCACGTGGGCAGCGATAGCGCGGCCACCCACTGCGCGCCTCAAACCCGTGACAGAAACCCTGTGGGGCGTGCAGGTGACAGACCCGTATCGCTGGATGGAAAACACCGACTCGCCAGAGTGGCAACAGTGGCTCAAGGGGCAGGCGCAATACGCGCGGCAAGTACTGGATGGCATTCCTGGCCGGGCCGCCTTGGCCAAACGCTTGTCTGAACTGTCTGCCGGCGCGGAATCCCCCAATACCATCATCCCCGCACCGGGACGGGTGTTTTATTCCAAGCGCCCCAAAAACGGCGACAACTTCAAGCTGTTCATGCGTAATGACGGCGATGCCACCGAGCATTTGCTGATCGACCCGACCATCGTGCGTATTGAAGGCTCGCATGTGGCCCTGGATTGGTGGCTGCCCTCCCCCAATGGCAAGTATGTGGTTTATGGCATGTCCAAAGCCGGGTCAGAGAACTCGGTCCTGCGCGTGCTGGATGTCGATACCAATACCAATCTGTCAGAAGAAATTGACCGTACGCCGCAAGCAGGCCCCAGTTGGCTGCCGGACAGCAGCGGCTTTTTCTACAACCGTTATGCCCCCGGCCGTAAACCCACTGATCTGAATTACCAGCAAGACAGCGCCAACTGGCTGCATAAGCTGGGCACACCGGTCAGTAGCGATCAACGCATGCTGGCCACCGGGCAATGGCCGGGTGTTGATGTGGACCCGCTGGAATTTCCGTTTATCCAGACCGATCCGGCTTCTGATTACGTGCTGGCCGCATCGCTGGGCGGCGTGCGTCTGGCCAACCCCTGGTACAGCGCCAAACTGGCCGATGTGCTGGCCGGCAAGCCGGGCTGGCGCAAGGTATGTGACGTTACGGATGATGTGAACAACGTAATCCAGCGCGGTGATCAGTTGTATCTGTTGAGCACGCATGGTGCGGCACAAAACGGCCAGATTCTGCGTACCAGCGCGGCAGCACCGGATATCAAGTCGGCCGAGGTAGTCTGCCCGGCAGGAGATATGGTGGTCAGCGCCATGATCCTGGCGCGTGACGGGCTCTACCTGCAATTGATGGATGGCGGCTACAACACCCTGAGCCGCATTGATGACACCGGCAAACGTGTTGAAGTCAAACTGCCCTATGAAGGCTCGATTGACGGTCTGGGTGCGCTCTCGACGATCGATGGAGTGTGGTTTACCGGCTCAAGCTGGTTGGTGCCGTTCACCATCTTCCGCTTTGACCCGGCCACCGGACAAGCCAGCGACACCGGCCTGTGCGCGCAACCGGATGTCGACCTCTCGGCGTACGAGGCTCACCGAACCTTTGCCGTCGCGCGGGATGGCACGCGCGTGCCGCTTTCCATCGTTGCCAAAAAGGGCCTTAAGCGTGATGGCAAGAACCCGACGCTGGTACAGGCTTATGGTTCGTACCAGATCGTCAGTTCACCGTATTTCTCTACCCGGTTTATCTCTTTCCTGGAACAAGGCGGCGTGATGGCAACCGCGCATGTCCGCGGCGGTGGCGAGTATGGCAAGCGCTGGTGGCAAGCCGGCAAAGGGCCCAACAAGCACAACACCTGGGGCGATCTGATTGATTGCTGCAAGAGCCTGATCAAGGACGGCTGGACCGACGCTCACCATCTGGCCATTGAAGGCGGCTCTGCCGGTGGCATCACCGTCGGTCGCGCCATGACCGAAGCACCGGAGCTGTTTGCGGTGGTGGTGTCAGACGTGGGCGCATCCAATACCGTGCGTATGGAGTTTTCCCCCAACGGGCCAGACAATATCGATGAGTTTGGCAGTATCAAGAATCAGGCTGGCTTCAAGGATTTGCTGGCCATGGACTCCACCCAGCACGTCAAGAATGGCACCCGTTACCCAGCCGTGTTGTTGACGACGGGGGTGAATGATCCGCGAGTCGCACCGTGGGAAGTCGGCAAGATGACTGCACGCCTGCAAAAGGCCACCACATCAGGCAAGCCCGTCATTCTGAGCGTGGATTACGATGCCGGCCACGGTATGGGCTCATCACGCAAGCAGATTGATGAGCATCTGGCCGATGAATACGCGTTTATTTTCTGGCAAACCGGCGTCAAGGCATTCCAGCCGCGCTAAGGCTTGAGGTAGCATCACCCACGCCCGCCCCGCCGGCGGGCGTTTTTCATTGTTCCGGGCCATCAGCATGACCGTCACCATTTATCACAACCCATCCTGCGGTACTTCACGCAACACGCTGGCAATGATCCGCAATGCCGGCATCGAGCCGCAGATCATCCTGTATCTGCAAACCCCGCCGGACCGCAGCCAACTGACCGCGCTGCTGGGCGCCATGAAACTGAGCCCGCGCGCACTGCTGCGTAAAAAGGGTGAGGTTTATGACACGCTGCAACTGGATAACCCGGCGCTGACCCACGACCAACTAATCGACGCCATGCTGGCCCACCCTATCCTGATTGAGCGCCCGATCGTCGTCACACCGCTGGGCACGCGTCTGTGCCGGCCGTCCGAGCTGGTGCTCGATATCCTGCCGACACCGCAGCAAGGCCCGTTTGCCAAAGAAGACGGCGAAGTCGTCATTGACGCCAACGGCCAGCGCGTTGCCCGCTGAACATGAGCGCTAGCGGGCCGATTGCGCGTCACCATTTTGATACGGTGCTGGGGCGCATGATTGCTTGCGCCACCGATCATGGTCTGTGCCTGCTGGAGTTTGCCGAGCGCCCGATTCTGGACAAAGAATACGCAGACCTGAGCCGCCTGCTCCATGCGCCAGTGATTGACGCCGAGCACGAGTACACGCAAGAAGCCGCACGCCAGATCAACGCCTGGTTTGCCGGCGAGCGGCTCACGTTTGATCTGCCACTGCATATGCCGGGCACGGCATTTCAACAGCAAGTCTGGCAGGCACTCCTTGCCCTGCCCTACGGCGCGACAGCCAGTTATCAGCAACAGGCAGAGCGGATTGGCCGGCCGGATGCGGTGCGTGCTGTAGGTGCAGCCAACGGCCAGAACCGGCTGGCGGTGATGGTGCCTTGCCACCGCGTATTTGCCAAAAATGGTGATCTGACGGGTTACGGCGGCGGTATTGAACGCAAGCGCTGGTTGCTGGCGCACGAGGCGGCCTGCCTTGCACGCCAGCCATCACCCGGCTAATCAACCGCCCGGTTTTTTGACCCGGAACACCACCAGCAAGCCGGCAATAATGATGCCCATGCCCAGCATGGCCCAGCCGGTCAGCGCGTTACCCAGCACCAGATAATCCAGCAAGGCGGTCACCACGGGCACCAGATAAAACAGGCTGGTGACGTTGACCAGATTGCCGCTGGCCATCATGCGGTACAGCAACATTTGCGCGCCCACCGACACCACCAGCCCCAGCCACAGCACCGAGATCAGCACAGTGCCATTCCACTCTACGTGCACGGGCTGGAACGCCCCCAGGATCAGGCATACGCCCAGACTCAGGGCGCATTGCAGCGGTAGCACCACGCCGGGCGATTGCTTCACCTGGCTTTGCACCAATGCTCCGGTGGTCATGCAGGCCAGCGCCCCCAGCGAGAACAGCACGCCTGTACCACTGAGCCGCGCCACGATCAGGCTTTGCCAGACCACCAGCGCCAGCCCGCACAAGGCCAGCAACAAACCGGCCAGCCGTGCTGGAGCAAACCGGCGTTCCGTCGCCAGCAGGGTCAACACCGGTTGCGTACCCAGCACAGTGGCAAGCACCCCCGGCGTCATGCCGTGGGCCATGGACTGGAAGTAACACACCGAGTAACAACTCATCATCATCAAACCACCGCCGGCCACCCGCCAGCGCGTGCCCGACGCCGGTAGCCAGGACCGATCACGCCAGCCCAGAATCAGCAACGCCGCCAAAGCCGCAGCAAACCGCAGCGCCAGCAAAGCCATCACGGAGGCGTGGTTCAAACCCCAACGGGTAAACAGCGGTGCGCTGCTCCAGAGCAGCACAAAAAACGTCATGGGCGCAGCCCAGGGCAAGGTACGGATATTCATGAGAAAACTCGTCTGCAAAAGTCGATAAGACCCTGACCACGCGGCCAACGCCGCGGGTAAAAAACCAGAACAGTCAGGGACTAAAGCGGGTGCGAATCAGCGCACGACGCGCGGCGGTGCCAGTGCAAGCACTGCAGCCACGACAACAGCAGACGGCGGAGGCATGTTTGCGCACGCGTGCACACGCTTCGGCAGCGGGGCCGGGGCTAATGCAACGTGATGAGCAAAGGCAAACATGGCGCGGAGGACCTGGGTAAATGACATAAAACCAGCCTGTTTATGCTAACAGAATACCCGCGCACGCTGTCAACACGCGGCACGAAGCGCGTCGGCGCGTTCTCACGACCTCTTGCGCTGGCGTCCGCTTGCAATCACCAACACAGCCTCAGCACCAAGCTTGCTTTAACGGTAATGGTGGCTATTGTTAGAAACGCTTTGGGCGACATTGACACTTCTGACAGGGGGCGTTGTGGCTAACAGGATCACGAAGTGGGAGCCGGATAACCAGGCCTTCTGGGAAGCCGGTGGTGAGCGGATCGCCAAGCGTAATTTGTGGATTTCCATCCCCTGTCTATTGCTGGCTTTTTCCACCTGGGTGATCTGGAGCGTGGTGGTGCTGAAGATGCCCCAGGTTGGGTTTCAGTACACCAAAAACCAGCTTTTCATGCTGACCGCGTTGCCCAGTTTGTCTGGCGCCACGCTGCGGATTTTCTACAGTTTCATGCCTTCGCTGATTGGCGGGCGCAAATGGACCACCATTTCTACCGCCAGTCTGCTGATCCCCTCGCTCTGGTTGGGCTTTGCCTTGCAAGACCCGACCACGCCGTTCTCCGTCATGTTGATCATTGCGCTGTTGTGCGGCTTTGGCGGCGGCAATTTCTCCAGTTCCATGGCCAATATTGCGTGGTTCTTCCCCAAGGCACGCAAGGGCTGGGCCAATGGCATGAACGCCGGTCTGGGTAACCTTGGCGTGTCGGTCATGCAGTTTCTGGTGCCGATTGTGATCACCATGAGCGTGTTTGGCGCGCTGGGCGGGCAGCCGCAAACGTACACGCAAAACGGTGCGGAACATCAGATGTGGCTGCAAAACGCCGGCTTTATCTGGGTGCCGTTTGTCATTGCCGCCACCCTGGCGGCCTGGTTTGGCATGAACGATCTGGCCACGGCCGAAGCCACGGTGGCAGAGCAAGCGGTCATCTTCAAGCGGCTGGATAACTGGCTGATGTGCTGGCTGTATCTGGGCACGTTCGGCAGTTTTATCGGCTTTTCTGCCGGTTTTGCGTTGCTGACCAAAACGCAGTTCCCCGAGATCAACGTCACCGATTACGCCTTTATCGGCCCGTTGATCGGCGCGGCGATCCGGCCGGTGGGCGGCACGGTGTCAGACAAGCTGGGCGGCGGCGCGCGGGTCACCATGTGGGTGTTTGTGTTGATGACCCTGGCGATCTTTGGCGTGCTGTTTTTTCTGCCGCACACCGGTGGCGACGGTAACCCGGTCGGCGGCAGCTTCTGGGGCTTTTTCCTGATGTTCCAGGCGCTGTTTTTGCTCTCCGGCGTGGGTAATGGCTCTACCTACAAAATGATCCCGGTGATTTTTCCGCGCCTGGCCAAAAAAGAGGCCGACGGTAAAGGTGAGGCCGCGCAGCAGAAAGCCGTGCTGGATGGTGCGGTAGAAGCGGCAGCGGCGGGTGGCTTTATCAGTGCTATCGGGGCTTACGGCGGGTATTTCATTCCGCAAAGCTTTGGCATTTCGATGAACGCCACGGGCTCTGCCGAGGCCGCGCTGTATGCCTTTATCGTGTTCTACATCACCTGTGTCTTGCTGTGCTGGTGGCGTTATGCCCGTAAGGGCGCGGCCATGCCCTGCTGATCGGGCGCATCACACGCCGGTGCAATGCCGGCTCTTCGTCATGCTGTTTTGGGGCAAGTCATGAGCCATTTTCTTGATCGACTGACCTTTTTCACCCAGAAACGCGAACCGTTTTCCAACGGTCATGGCGAGATGCGGGCCGAAGACCGGCAATGGGAAGACGCCTACCGCCTGCGCTGGCAGCACGACAAAATCGTGCGCTCTACGCATGGCGTGAACTGCACGGGTTCCTGTTCCTGGAAAATCTACGTCAAGGGCGGCATTGTGACGTGGGAAACCCAGCAAACCGACTACCCGCGCACCCGGCCGGACATGCCCAATCACGAGCCACGCGGGTGCTCTCGCGGGGCCTCTTACAGTTGGTATCTGTACAGCGCCAACCGTATCAAATACCCCATGATCCGCGGCCGGCTGGTACGGTTGTGGCGCGAGGCCCGCAAGACGCTGACACCGGTCGAGGCGTGGAAATCCATCGTCGAAGACCCGGCCAAAACGCAGCAATACAAAGAGATTCGCGGCCGGGGTGGCTTTGTGCGCGCCACCTGGGAAGAAGCCAACGAGATTGTCGCCGCTGCCAATATCTACACCATCAAGACCCACGGCCCGGACCGGATCATCGGGTTCTCTCCCATTCCGGCCATGAGCATGGTCAGTTACGCCGCGGGTGGCCGTTATCTGAGTTTGCTGGGCGGTACGCTGATGTCGTTCTACGACTGGTACTGCGACTTGCCGCCATCCAGCCCGCAAACCTGGGGCGAACAAACGGATGTGCCCGAATCAGCAGACTGGTACAACTCGGCGTTCATTATTGCCTGGGGCTCCAACGTGCCGCAGACGCGCACGCCAGACGCCCATTTCTTTGTTGAGGCCCGCTACAACGGCACCAAGATTGTGGCGGTAACGCCGGATTACTCTGAAGTCGCCAAGCTCTCTGACATCTGGCTACACCCCAAACAAGGCACCGACGCCGCGCTGGGCATGGCTATGGGCCATGTGATCCTCAACGAGTTTCACGTCAAACGCACTGTCCCCTACTTTGATGATTACTGCCGCCGCCTGACCGATCTGCCCTTGCTGGTACAACTGAAGAAACACGGCGAGCATTGGGTGGCTGATCGCTTTTTGCGCGCATCTGACTTTGCCAATCACCTTGACCAGGCTAACAACCCCGAATGGAAAACCGTCGGCTTTGATGAAACCAGCCAGCGCTTTGTCGCGCCTCAGGGTTCAATTGGCTATCGCTGGGGTCAGCAGGTTGAAGGTGATCTGGGCAAGTGGAATCTGGAACAAAAAGATGGTGCGGGCGGTGAGGTGAAACTGGCGCTCAGCCTGATCGAGGCCAAAGAAGATGTGGTTGGCGTGGCTTTCCCCTACTTTGGCGCAGAGGAACACGAACACTTTGCCCACAACGACCAGGGCGGTGACGTGCTGGTACGCAATGTACCGGTCAAGCATGTGGGCGAGACGCTGGTGACCACCGTGTTTGATCTGATGTGTGCCAATTACGGCATCGAACGCGGGCTGGGCGGTCAGGCAGCCCAAAGCTACGACGACGACATTGCCTACACGCCCAAGTGGCAAGAAAAGATCACCGGCGTGCCGCCGGACAAGGTGATTGAAGTTGCCCGCCAGTTTGCGCAAACGGCCGAGAAAACCGAAGGCCGCAGCATGGTCATCATCGGTGCTGCCATGAATCACTGGTATCACCAGGACATGAACTACCGCGCCGCCATCAATATGCTGATGTTGTGCGGTTGCATAGGCAAAAGCGGCGGCGGCTGGGCGCATTACGTGGGTCAGGAAAAACTGCGCCCGCAAACCGGCTGGACCGCGCTGGCGTTTGCGCTGGACTGGTCGCGCCCGCCGCGCCACATGAACAGCACGTCGTTCTTTTATGCGCACACCGATCAATGGCGCTATGAGTCGTTAACCACCGCAGAAGTGCTCTCGCCCCTGGCCGACACCAGCCGTTACGGCAAAACACTGATCGATTGCAATGTACGCGCCGAACGCATGGGCTGGCTGCCCTCGGCGCCGCAGATCAATATCAACCCGATCAGCGTGGCCGGCAAAGCCGCTGCGGCGGGCGTCGAACCCAAAGACTGGCTGGTGCAACAACTGAAATCCGGCCAGACGCGCATGGCCTGCGAAGACCCGGACGCGCCAGAGAATTTTCCGCGCAATCTGTTTGTCTGGCGCTCTAACCTGTTTGGTTCATCCGGCAAGGGGCATGAGTATTTCCTCAAGCACTTTGTCGGAGCGCAGCATGGCATTCAGCAAGGGGATATGGGCGAAACCGGCGGGGAAAAACCGGAAGAAGTGGTCTGGCATGACAAGGCGCCAGAGGGAAAGCTGGACCTGATTACCACGCTGGATTTCCGGATGAGCACCACCTGCCTGTATTCAGACATCGTGCTGCCCACGGCCACCTGGTATGAGAAGAACGACCTCAATACCAGCGATATGCATCCATTTATCCACCCCCTTTCTGCCGCGGTAGACCCGATCTGGCAAAGCCGTAGCGATTGGGAAATCTACAAAGGGTTTGCAAAGAAATTCTCTGAACTCGTCCCCGGCCATCTGGGCGTGGAAAAAGACATGGTGCTGGTGCCGCTGCAGCACGACACCCCGGGGGAACTCTCCCAACCCTTTAATGTTGAAGACTGGAAAAAAGGCGAGTGCGAGCTGATCCCCGGCAAAACTGCGCCCAATATGGTGATGGTGGAGCGGGACTACACCATCGTATACAAGCGCTTTACCGCGCTGTGCCCTTTGATGAAAAAGCTGGGCTACGGCTGCAAGGGCATCAACTGTAAGACCTTTGACG
>JASLES010000269.1 GCA_030151005.1 Silvimonas sp. | reverse complement strand
GTCACCCGTAACACGCTGGAAACCCAGATCACCGTGACCATCAATCTGGATGGTACCGGCAAGTCCCGTTTTGATACCGGCGTGCCGTTCCTGGAACACATGATGGACCAGATCGCCCGTCACGGGCTGATTGATCTGGACGTCGTCGCCAAGGGTGATTTGCATATCGACGCCCACCATACGGTAGAAGACGTCGGCATCACCCTGGGTCAGGCGCTGGCCAAGGCACTGGGCGACAAGAAAGGCATTCGCCGTTATGGCCACGCGTATGTCCCGCTGGATGAAGCGCTCTCCCGCGTGGTAGTCGATCTTTCTGGCCGGCCTGGTCTGGAATACGGCGTGGAGTTCACCCGCGCTGCGATTGGTGGTTTTGATGTCGATCTGTTTGGCGAGTTTTTCCGTGGTTTCGTCAATCACGCCGCAGTCACACTGCATATCGATAATCTGAAGGGCAAGAACGCCCACCATCAGGCAGAGACCATCTTCAAGGCATTCGGCCGTGCATTGCGTATGGCAATCGAATACGATGAACGCATGGCTGGCGTTACGCCCTCGACCAAAGGCACGCTGGTCGGTTAACAGACCCTCAACGTTGAAACCAAACATGCGTATCGCAATTGTGGACTACGGAATGGGCAACTTGCATTCCGTCACCAAGGCTTTTGAACACGTTGCCGGCGATGATGCCAGCATCGTGCTGACTGACGATCCGATTGAAGTTGCCGCCGCAGACAAAGTGGTGTTTCCCGGTCAGGGCGCCATGCCCGACTGTATGCGCCATCTGGAAGAGAGCGGCCTCAAAAGCGCGGTGCTGGATGCGGCCCGCCACAAGCCCTTCCTGGGCATCTGTGTCGGCGCACAACTGTTGTTTGATTACAGTGAAGAAGGCGACACACCAGGTCTGGGCGTTTTCGCCGGTGGCGTGGTGCGTTTTCCCAAAGAACGCATGCACGATGAAGCGGGCCACAAGCTCAAAGTACCCCACATGGGCTGGAACGAAATGTTCATTGCCCGCGAACACCCGCTTTGGCAGGGCATCAGCCAGGGCGAACGTTTTTACTTTGTGCACAGCTATCACTTCAAGCCTTCCGATGACATCGCCGTGATCGAATCGGCTTACCCGTACCGTTTTGCAGCGGCCGTGGCAAAAGACAACATCTTTGCCATTCAGTGCCACCCGGAGAAAAGCCACAACGCCGGGCTGCAATTATTGCGAAATTTTGTACACTGGGATGGTCGCCCGTAATCTTTGCGGCGGCATACTGACAACCTGAGTTCATTGAAGTTTCTGCACCATGCTGATTATTCCTGCAATTGATTTGAAAGATGGCGCCTGCGTTCGTTTGCGTCAGGGCCTGATGGAAGACGCGACAGTCTTCTCGGAAAACCCGGCCACCATGGCGCGCCACTGGCTGGATAAAGGCGGTCGCCGCCTGCACCTTGTGGATCTGAACGGCGCCTTTGCCGGCAAGCCCAAAAACCTGGATGCCATCAAGTCCATCCTGGCGGAAGTGGATGGGGACGTGCCGGTTCAACTGGGTGGCGGTATTCGTGACCTGGAAACCATTGAAAGCTATCTGGATGCCGGTATCGATTACGTCATCATCGGGACTGCTGCGGTGAAAATCCCCGGTTTCCTGCATGAAGCGTGCGATGCCTTCCCCGGCCACATCATCGTCGGTCTGGATGCCAAGGATGGCCGCGTGGCCACCGACGGCTGGTCCAAGATCACTGAACATGATGTGATTGATCTGGCCCGCCGCTTCCAGGATTACGGCGTGGAAAGCGTCATTTACACCGACATTGGCCGCGATGGCATGCTTTCAGGCGTGAACATTGAAGCCACCGTCAAACTGGCTCAGGCGCTGACGATTCCGGTGATTGCATCGGGCGGCCTGACCGACCTGGACGACGTGCGCAAGCTCGTGGAAGTTGAAAGCGAAGGCATTGAAGGCGTCATTACCGGCCGTGCCATTTACGAAGGCACGATCGACTTCAAGGCTGCGCAAGACCTTGCCGACGAAGCCGTCGCTGCCTGATTTTCCTGATTGAACCGCCCGCCGCTGCCGTTGTGGATTGCCTTTGCAGTCCATGTCGGCAGCGGTGGCGCGTCCGGATACCGATATGCCCTTAGCCAAACGCATTATTCCCTGCCTTGATGTCACCGCTGGTCGTGTGGTCAAGGGCGTCAATTTTGTTGAACTGCGGGATGCCGGCGATCCGGTAGAAATCGCCCGTCGGTACGACGAACAAGGTGCGGATGAGCTGACCTTTCTGGATATCACCGCCTCTTCGGATGACCGCGATCTGATTTTGTCGGTGATTGAAGCCGTGGCGTCGCAAGTGTTCATTCCGCTCACGGTGGGCGGTGGCGTGCGCAAGGTAGAAGACGTGCGCCGCCTGCTCAATGCCGGCGCAGACAAAATCAGCATCAACACCTCGGCCATTACCAACCCGCAACTGGTGGCCGATGCCGCCGCACGGTTTGGCAGTCAGGCCATTGTGGTCGCCATTGATGCCAAAGCCGTGTCGCCCAACAACGATCGCTGGGAAGTCTTTACCCACGGTGGCCGCAATGCCACCGGGCTGGACGCCGTGGAATGGGCACTGAAAATGCAGCAAATGGGCGCGGGTGAAATCTTGTTGACCAGCATGGACCGGGACGGCACCAAAATTGGCTTCAACCTGCCGCTGACCCGCGCTATTTCTGATGCTGTGGATATCCCCGTGATTGCCTCCGGCGGCGTCGGTAATCTGCAGCATATGGTCGAAGGCGTCACCGAAGGCCACGCTGATGCCGTGCTGGCCGCGTCAATCTTCCACTTTGGCGAATACACGGTGCGCCAGGCCAAAGAGGCCATGCATGCGGCCGGGATCGAGGTGCGCCTGTGAACTGGCTTGAAGAGATCAAATTTGATGCCGCTGGCCTTGTGCCGGTCATCGCACAAGATGAGCACACCGGGCGCGTGCTGATGTTCGCGTATGCCAATCGTGAGGCCGTGACCCTTTCTGCCGAAAAAGGTACCGCGCATTACTGGACCCGCTCACGCCAGAAACTGTGGCACAAAGGTGAAGAATCCGGCCATTTTCAGCGCATCAAGGAAATCCGCCTTGATTGCGATGGCGACGTGCTGATCTACCTGATCGAACAGGAAGGCGGTATTGCCTGCCACACCGGGCGCGAAAGCTGCTTCTTTCGCAAGCTCAATGGCGACACTTGGGAGACGGTTGATCCAGTGCTCAAAGACCCCAACGCCATTTATGGTCACGGTCATTCGCACTAAGTGGCCTGCCCCCCGCAAAAGCCCGTCCGCGACGGGCTTTTTTGCGGGAATAAACCAATACATCCGGATGTTCGTACAACTTTAAACAAGTGCGCTGCAACCGTAGCGTCCTTTCGTAATCAAACCCCCTTATAATTGGTCCTTTGTATCTGGAGCGAAGCATGGTTTCCGCCGAAATTCTGGAGCGTCTGTCCGCCACGCTGGCATCTCGCCGCGACGCCGACCCCAGCACCTCTTATGTCGCCAAGTTGTTTCACAAAGGTCAGGAAGCCATCCTGAAAAAAGTGGGCGAAGAAGCGGTTGAAACCATCATGGCCGCCAAAGATGGCGACAAACTCCATCTGGTACGTGAAGTGGCCGATCTGTGGTTCCACACCATGGTGCTACTGGCCAACGAAGGCCTCTCTGCCGAAGACGTGCTGGCAGAACTGGCCCGCCGTGAAGGGATTTCCGGCATTGAAGAAAAAGCGGCCCGTCCGGCGCAAGATTAAGCATCACGCTGGCTTGACCAGGTCTGATAGATGATGGCGCTATAACGGCGTAATGGGAGAAACTTGATGAGTGATTGCCTGTTCTGCAAGCTGGCTAGCGGAGAAATCCCGAGCAAACAGATTTACAGTGACGATGACGTGGTCGCGTTTCACGATATCCATCCGGTG
>JASLES010000258.1 GCA_030151005.1 Silvimonas sp. | reverse complement strand
CAACGATTGTCCGGCCAGCGTGCGTCATGGCATTGCGGACTCCAAACAGCTCGCTCGGGACCGGATATTCAACGCCCGGCGCAAAGTAGAGATCGAAGTTGGCTCCTTCACTTGTCTGGATATCTTGCTTGATGCATTCTGCAACGCCGCTTACCAGCTGAAGATCTCGCCAGAACTGCCGTTTCGCATGAAGCGCATTCTGGATCTGATGGAATACAACGCCCCGAAAAAAGAATGGCAGATGTACCAGACCTACCGGCGGGTGCTTGATTTCATTGGGGGTATGACGGACAACTATGCAACGTATCTGGCGCAGCAGGTAGGCGGGATGGGGCGCTAGGTTTTTGTTGCGGGGAAGATGGCCAGGTGTACCGCCGTGTCATTTCCGCTGCGGTGGGAACCAGGCAGGGCCGTTGCGGCTGCGGGCTTTTGGTAGGCTGACCGGGCGCTCCGGACGTTGTTCGGCCACTGACGCGTCATTCCGGCCAGGAGCCGGAATCCAGTCTGGCCGCCATAGGTGGCCTGTGCTGGCGAGAATGCCAAACTAGTAGGGTGGATTCGGAGCGTTAGCGACAATCCACCATTGCTATGTGTGTTAGCGCCTGTGGCGCGGGTTGCAAAGCATTTTGATACCCGGGGTGCCGGGCCCACGTTCCTTTCTTTGCTTCGCCACCTCGGCGGCCCCAAAGAAAGTAACCAAAGAAAGGCGACCCCAGCCTGGCGGCCCTCCGGGCTTCCCGCAGTCGGTCGGGAGCCTAAGGTCTCCCTCCCTTCTTCGGCGCTGGGCTTTAACGGGGAGAAAAGTCAAAAACAACGGCAAGGCCAGACGCAACAACAGCTTTAACCGGAGTATTGCAGCCGTCACAAGAAATTCAAGAATTCGATATTGTATTCAGATACAACTGTGTATTAGGATGCAATGACAAATGAGTAGATGAAGTACCGACCCGATTTCCAGGAGTGGCAGTGACCATGACGCACCCGTTGTTCCGCGCCGTACCACCCATGTTGTTGCTGGCCGCTGCCGGCTTGCTGACTGGCTGCAAAGACGCCACGCCCCCGCCGGCGCCGCTGGCTGTGGTTGTGGCCGGCCCAGTGCATATGCAGACCGCGCCCGACAGTGATAACGCCTTGCATTACCCGGTTGAAGTGGCCGCCCGGTATAGCAACGTGATGTCATTCCGGATTGATGGGCAAATTGTCAGCCGCGCCGTACGGCTGGGTGACAGCGTGCATCAAGGCCAGGTGGTGGCCCGGCAAGACCCGCTTGACGCGCAAAAGCAGGTGGCGAGCGCACAGGCGCAACTGGAAGGCGCCGAGCACAAACTGGTGTTTGCCAAACAGCAACTGGACCGGGATCACGCCCAGGCCAAACGCAACCTGATTGCCACCAATCAACTGGAACAAACCCAGGACAACTTCACCGCCGCCCAGGCTGCGCGGGATCAGGCGGCGGCACAACTGAAGCTGGCGCAAAACAATCTGCAATACACCTCGCTCACGGCAGATCACGACGGCGTGATCACCAGTGAAAACGCGCAGACCGGTGAGGTCGTCAAAGCGGGCCAGGCGGTTTACGGTCTGGCGTGGAATGGCGATACGGACATCAATCTGGATGCCGCTGAACGTGATCTGGGCAAGATGGCGGTCGGCCAGGCTGCATCGGTTACCTTTGCCGCGCTGCCAGATAAACACTACGACGCCAAAGTGCGAGAGATCTCCCCCGCGGCTGACCCGCAAAGCCGGACGTATCGCGTCAAACTCACGCTGTTGCACCCTGGCCCGGAAGTCCGTTTGGGCATGACCGGTGACGCCATGCTGCAACCCGTTGGCAGCAAGAGCGCGGCCGTGGCGCATATTCCGGATGCCACCTTCCGCCTGCCGGCTACGGCCATCTTTCATCAGGGCAAAGACCCCGCCGTGTGGGTGGTAAAACCGGGCAACACGTTAGAGCTACGGCCAGTGAGCGTGGTGGATTATGGCGAGCGTACCGCCACCGTGGCTGCCGGGCTTAAAGACGGCGAGCAGATTGTGCTGGCCGGGGTACACACCGTGTTTGCCGGCGAGAAAGTCAAACCGGTCAAACCACTGTTTGCCGGTGAGGGCGACCAGGCCAGCCAGCCTGCGACGGCGGAGGCCGCGCAATGAGTGAGCAGCAACCGGATCAGCACGCGCCGCAAGCGCCTGCCGAACACCCGCACGAAGAACCGCCCATTACACCGGCAGAGGCCAGTCACCGTTTCAACTTGTCTGCCTGGACACTGCACCACCAGCCGCTGGTGATTTTTCTGCTGGCGCTGATCACGCTGTTTGGCGTGCTCAGTTACGGCAAGCTGGCGCAGTCAGAAGACCCGCCGTTCACCTTCAAGGTCATGGTCATCCAGACCAACTGGCCGGGTGCCACGGCGCGCCAGATGCAAGAAGAAGTCACCGACCGCATCGTGCGCAAGCTGCAAGAAACGCCCAATGTCGACTTCATGAGCAGCTACTCGCGGCCGGGCACATCCATGATCTTTTTCAATATCAAGGATTCCGCACCCGCCAAAGACGTGCCCGATACCTGGTATCAGGTGCGCAAAAAAGTCGGGGATATTGGCTATACGCTGCCCTCTGGCGTACAAGGCCCGTTCTTCAATGACGAGTTTGGCGACGTCTACACCAACATCTACGCCTTGCAGGGTGATGGCTTCAACTTTGCCCAGATGCATGACTACGCTGAACGCTTGCGTTCCGAGTTGCTGCGGGTGCCGGGCGTGGCCAAGGTCGATTTCATTGCCGACCAGGAACAGCGCATTTATGTAGAGATTTCCAACACGCAAATGGCCAAGCTGGGCCTGACGCCGCAGCAGATTGCCGATGCCGTCAACGCACAAAACGCGGTGGCTGCAGGAGGCACATTCTTCACCGCGGATGACCGCGTGTTTGTGCGCCCCAGCGGGCAATACAAAGATGTGGAAACCCTGGCCGACACGCTGATCCGCGTGAACAACCGCACCATTCGCCTGGGCGACATTGCCACCATCAAACGCGGTTATACCGATCCGCCCGCGCAATACATGCGCTTTAACCAGCAAAACGTGCTGGGTATTGGCGTGACCATGCAATCGACCGGCGACGTGATTGCGCTGGGCAAGTCGCTGGATGGCGAAATGAGCCACCTGCAGGCGCAACTGCCAGCCGGGCTAAAGCTGGTGGAAGTCTCCAGCATGCCGCACGCGGTGTCGCACTCGATTGATGACTTTGTCGAGGCCGTCGCAGAGGCCATCGGCATTGTGCTGGTGGTCAGCCTGATCAGCCTGGGTCTGCGCACCGGCATGGTGGTGGTGATCTCCATCCCGCTGGTGCTGGCCGCTACGGCGCTGGGCATGCACATGTTTGGCATCGGCTTGCACAAGGTCTCGCTGGGTACGCTGATCCTGGCGCTGGGTTTGCTGGTGGATGACGCCATCATTGCGGTCGAGATGATGGCGGTGAAACTGGAACAAGGTTACGACCGCATGCGTGCGGCCGCGTTTGCCTATAGCAGCACCGCGTTTCCGATGCTGACCGGTACGCTGGTGACGGTGTCTGGTTTCTTGCCGATTGCGCTGGCGGAATCCGCCACGGGCGAATACACGCGCTCCATCTTTGAGGTCTCGGCCATTGCGCTCATCCTCTCGTGGCTGGCCGCGGTGATTGTGATTCCGTTGCTGGGCTACCGGATTCTGTCAGAGCACCCGACCCGCCGTGCGTTTGGCCATCATGAAGACGGCCCGCAGGCAGAGCATCACGACATCTACGACACGCGCTTTTACCGCAAGCTGCGCCATGTGATTGGCTGGTGCGTCAAACAACGGATCATCGTGTTGTTGATCACGGTGGGGATGTTCATCGCCGCCATGGCGGCGTTTACCCTGGTGCCGCAGCAGTTCTTCCCCAGTTCAGACCGTACCGAGTTGCTGGTGGATCTGCGCCTGCCGGAAGGTGCGTCGTTTGCCGCGTCGCTGCGGGAGGCGCAGCGGCTGGAAAGCATCATTGCCAAGCGGCCAGAGATCGACCATTACGTCGATTTTGTCGGGGCCGGCGCACCGCGCTTTTATCTGCCGCTGGATCAACAACTTGATTCGCCTAATTTCTCGCAGTTTGTGATCACCGCCAAATCCATCGAGGATCGCGAGAAACTGGCGCATGACCTGACCGACATCCTGCACAACCAGTTTGCCGCCGTGCGTACCCGCATCAGCCGCCTGGAAAACGGCCCGCCGATTGGTTACCCGGTGCAGTTCCGCGTCACCGGTCCGGAAATTGGCACCGTGCGCCAGTATGCCGAGAAAGTCGCGCAGATCATGCGGGCCAATCCGGACACCACCAATGTCCAGTTTGATTGGGATGAACCCGGCGAGCGCTCCGTGCATTTCGAGGTCGATCAGACCAAGGCGCGTGCGCTGAATGTTTCCTCGCAGGACATTGCCAATTACCTGCAGATGTCCCTGTCGGGTTACACCGTTACCCAGTTCCGCGAGCGGGACAAACTGATCGCCGTCGATTTGCGCGCGCCGGAACGAGACCGGGTAGACCCGTCGCGTATCGAGCGTCTGGCCATGCCAACGCAAGATGGCACCGCCGTGCCACTGGCCGCGCTGGGGCATTTCAGCTACGGCGTGGAGTACGGCGTGGTGTGGGAGCGTGACCGCCAGCCCAATATCACCGTGCAATCTGACGTGCAGCACGGCGCGCAAGGCATCGACGTCACCAATGCCATCGACCCCAAACTCGATAGCTTGCGCCAGCAATTGCCGATTGGTTATCGCATCGAGATCGGCGGCGCGGTAGAAGAAAACGGCAAGGCGCAGGGTTCCATCAATGTGCAGATGCCGGTTCTGGTGATTGCCGTACTGGTACTGCTGATGGTGCAACTGCAAAGCTTCAGCCGCGTGTTGCTGGTGGTGTTGACCGCACCGCTGGGGCTGATTGGCGTCGTCATCGCTTTGTTGCTGTTCCACATGCCGTTTGGCTTTGTGGCGATGCTGGGCACGATTGCCATGTTCGGCATCATCATGCGCAACTCGGTCATTCTGGTGGATCAGATAGAGCAAGACATCAAGAGCGGGCACCAACGGCTGGACGCCATTATCGGGGCCACGGTGCGGCGTTTCCGCCCGATTACGCTGACTGCCGCGGCTGCTGTGCTGGCGCTGATTCCGCTACTGCGTTCCAACTTCTTTGGCCCTATGGCCACAGCGCTGATGGGCGGCATTACCGTTGCCACCGTGCTGACCTTGTTCTATCTGCCGGCGCTATACGCCTTGTGGTTCCGCGTTAAACGCACGGAAACGGCAGAGAAGGACGCATCATGAGCCGTGCAACCAAACCCATGACCCAAACCCTGAAACCGCTGGCGCTGACCAGCCTGACCGTCCTTTTGAGCGCCTGCGGCGCTTTTGG
>JASLES010000075.1 GCA_030151005.1 Silvimonas sp. | reverse complement strand
ACGCAGCAGATTGTCCAGATGGCAGATTTGCATGCCGAGGGGCGCGTGGTGTCGATGCTGGAAGGGGGCTACGACTTGTCGTCTCTGGGGCGCAGTGTGGCGGTGCATGTGAAGGAGCTGGCGGGGTTGTAAGTGGCGCTTTTTGGGGCTGGCTGGCGAGAATCACTTCGTAGCCCGGATGGAGCGGTCAGGCGGGAATCCGGGGTGGTCGGCCTGGGCAATGTTGTTGTAGGTGTTAGCGCCTTCGGCGCGGTTGTTTTGGATACCGGCGGTGGCCGGAGCACCTTACTTTCTTTGCTTCGCCAAAGAAAGTAAGCAAAGAAAGGCGACCCCTGCGACAGCGCCCGCTACGCGGGTTCCCTGCGCTTCTCGCGTGGCCCGGCAGGCTCGGGAACTCGCTTCGCTCAGACACCCCTCGCCGAATTCCCGGGCCTCGCTGCGATGCTCGGCGCTGCCGGAGGGGAGTCACTTCAACCCCAACCCCAAACCCCACAAACCGTCTGCATGCACGAATGATTCATTTGCAGCCCACTGCTCGTCATTCCCGCGCAGGCGGGAATCCAGGTGTAAACATCTGCGCCGCAGGCGCTGAAAATGGTGTGTCAGTGCGTAGGGTGGATTCGGAGCGTAGCGACAATCCACCAATGCAAAGGTGGATTGCTGTGCGAATCCACCCTAAGTGCTGGCGTTATCCTCTTTACGCCTCACCTCACCGCTCAAGGCTTCACCAGCTCCGCCAGCAACTCTTTCACCCGTACCGCGCGTAAAGGCGCTTCTGGCCAGTTGCCTTCCAGGCGCAAGCGGTCCTGGCCGGCCAGTCGGTAGTTCTTTTTGCTCTGGATCAGCGTAATGATCTTCATTGGATCAACCTGCGTGTTCTTGGCAAAGCTGATCACAATGGCGCTGTCAGCCGCGTCGATCTTGGTGATACCCATCGGCTTGGCCAGCATGCGCAGTTTGTGGCAGTCCAGCAGCACTTTGGCGGCGTCGGGCAAGAGGCCGAAACGGTCGATCAGTTCTTGCAGCAGATCGTCCAGTTCGTCTGTGGTTTCGCAGTTGGCCAGCCGTTTGTAGAGACTCAGGCGCTCATGCACGTCCGGGCAGTATTCGTTGGGCAACAGGGCCGGGGCGTGCAGGTTGATTTCGGTGGTGACACCCAAAGGTTGCGAGAGGTCGGGTTCGATGCCTTTCTTGAGGGCTTTGACCGCTTCATTGAGCATTTGCGAGTACAGCGAGAACCCGATTTCCTGCATCTCGCCGGATTGGGAGTCACCCAGTACTTCGCCGGCGCCACGGATTTCCAGATCGTGCATTGCCAGAAAGAACCCCGAACCCAGTTCTTCCATCATCTGGATCGCTTCCAGTCGTTTCTTGGCCGACGAGGTCATGCCTTCTACGTCCGGCACCAGCAAATAGGCATAGGCCTGATGGTGACTTCGGCCCACACGGCCGCGCATCTGGTGCAACTGCGCCAGACCAAACTTGTCGGCGCGATTCATGATGATGGTATTGGCGTTGGGGATATCAATGCCGGTTTCAATAATCGTGGTGCACAACAAGACATTGAAACGCTGCGCGTAAAAATCACGCATCACATGTTCCAGCTCGCGCTCCCGCATCTGGCCATGCGCGACACCCAGACGCGCCTCTGGCAACAGGGCCGCCAGTTTTTGCTGCATGTTCTCGATCGTTTCGACTTCGTTATGCAGAAAGAACACCTGGCCGCCACGCTTGAGTTCGCGCAGCACCGCTTCGCGGATTACGCCATCGTTGAACTTGGCAACAAAGGTTTTGACGGCCAGACGACGTGACGGGGCGGTGGCAATGACGGAGAAATCCCGCAGGCCTTCCAGACTCATGGCCAGCGTACGTGGGATAGGGGTGGCGGTCAGCGTGAGCACGTCGACATTGGCGCGCAGGGCCTTGAGCTGTTCTTTCTGGCGCACACCAAAACGGTGTTCCTCGTCGATGATGACAAGGCCCAGCCGGGCAAATTCGATATCGGGCTGCACCAGTTTATGTGTACCGATCACGATATCCACCTGACCATCGGCCAAACCCTTGAGAGCGGCGGCGACTTCTTTGGTGGAGCGAAAGCGCGACAGTTCGACAATCTTCACCGGCCAGTCGGCAAAGCGGTCAGAAAAGGTTTGAAAGTGTTGCTCGGCCAGCAGCGTGGTCGGTACGAGTACAGCCACTTGTTTGCCACCGGCAACCGCCGCGAATGCAGCACGCAGGGCAACTTCGGTTTTGCCAAAGCCCACATCGCCACACACCAGTCGGTCCATTGGACGGCCCAGCCGCATATCGATCAGGACGGCCTCAATGGCGGCTTCCTGGTCAGCGGTTTCTTCAAACCCGAAGCCTTCAGCAAAGGCTTCGTAATCGTTGAAGGACCAATCGAAGGCATGGCCTTCCCGGGCGGCGCGGCGGGCGTAAAGATTGAGCAGTTCTGCAGCGGTGTCGCGCACCTGTTCCGCAGCGCGGCGTTTGGCTTTGTCCCAGGCACCGGAGCCCAGTTTATGCAACGGCGCGGCATCGGGCGAGCCGCCGGAATAACGGCTGATGACATGCAGTTGCGACACGGGCACATACAACTTGTCTCCGCCTGAGTATTCAATCAGCAGGAGTTCGGTTTCACCCTCACCCAGGTCCATCGAGATCAGACCTTGATACAGGCCGATGCCATGCGCCTCATGCACCACCGGGTCGCCGATTTTCAGTTCGGACAAATCCCGCAGCATGGTGTCGGTATTGCTGCGCTTTTGCTGTTTTTTGCCACGCGCCTGCGCCACCGAAGCGTACAGATTGCCTTCAGTGATAATCGCCAGTTTTTCTTTGGCCAGCACAAAGCCACGATACAAGGGCGCGGGCGCGAGCATGACGCGCTCTTTACCCTCGATAAATCCTTGCCAGCTCTCGGCCAAAGCGGGCTTGAGCCCGTATTCGGCAAAATACTGGGACATGGTTTCGCGCCGGCCCAGGCTCTCTGCACAGATCAGCACACGGCCTTTAAAACTATCGAGAAAGCCGGTGAGCTTGGCCAACGGATTATCCGCGCGGCGATCCACATCCAGTGGTGGCAGTGCTTCGGCCAGGTTTTCGTCTGCAGCGCTGCCAAACTCCAGCCTTGACCAGTTCTTGCAGGTGCCAAAGAAGGTGTCGGGCATCAGATAAAGATCGCCCGGTTTCAGGATGGGGCGGTCTTTCTCGCCAGACAGATTGCGGTAACGATCTTGCGTGTCGGCCCAGAAGCGCTGGACAGCCTCTTGCAGGTTGCCGCGCAATACCAGCAACGCGCTGGCGGGCAGGTAATCAAACAGGGTCGCGGTGTGTTCAAAAAACAGCGGCAGGTAATACTCGATACCTGCGGGGGTGGCGCCGCTGGAAATATCCTTGTACAGCCGCGATTTGGACGGATCGCCCTCGAATACTTCCCGGAAACGCTGGCGAAACCGCGTGCGGCCGCCATCATCAATCGGAAACTCCCGCGCGGGCAGCAAGCGAACCTCTGGCACTGGATACAGGCTGCGCTGGGTATCCACATCAAAGGTGCGGATGGTTTCGATCTCGTCGTCAAACAGATCGATGCGATAGGGTAGCGGCGAACCCATCGGGTACAGGTCAATCAGGCCGCCACGAATGGAGAACTCGCCCGGGCTGTACACTTGTGTGACATGGCTGTAGCCGGCAAAGGCCAGATCGGCACGCATTTTTTCTGCGTCGAATTTCTGGCCCTTTTTAATGAAAAAGGTGTAGCCCGCCAGATATTCCACCGGTGCCAGTCGCCCCATGGCGGTTTGTACCGGCACGATGACGATATCCGCCTTGCCTTCGCGAATCTGCCACAGGGTCGCCAGTCGCTCAGAGATCAGATCCTGGTGCGGCGAGAAGTGATCGTACGGCAGCGTTTCCCAATCCGGCAGCATGACCACAGCTTTGTCCGGCAGCAAATACGCCAGTTCTTCCTTGAGGCGGGTGGCCTCATGAGCGGCGTCGGTCAGCACCACCAGCGGACGGGCGCGGTCGGTGTAACGCGCCAGCAAAAGGCTGTCGGCGGAACCTGGGGGCAGAGCAAGTTGCAGGCGTTCGCCTGCGCGGGGGATGGCGGGAGCGGACACGGGGCGGATGGGGCGGGCGGCAAAAGCGTCATTATACGTATGTGAGGGGCCAGCGGTGAGGCGTAAGTACGCGCCCCCGGCGCAGAGGGCTGTGCAATGCTGTAAACTTCACGGTTCACCCCGTATTCGCCACGATCATGGCAAGGCATCATGGATCAAAAAGTCATCCACGGCTTTCACGCCGTCACCTCGCGCTTGAAGCGCTTTCCCGATAGCGTGCTGGAGCTGTACCTCAATGCCGCACGCATGGACCAGCGCTCCAAAGATCTTGCGCGGCTGGCGGAAGGTCAGGGTTGCAAGGTGCATCTGGTGGATATCAAGCGGCTGGATGGCCTGACCGCCGGCGGCCGCCATCAGGGTGTAGCCGCGCTGATTGATGCGGGCAAGTCGTACATCACGGTTGATGACGTGCTCGATGACCTGGACGAACCACCGTTTCTGCTGGTACTCGATGGCATTACCGATCCGCACAATCTGGGCGCATGTCTGCGCGTGGCAGATGCCATGGGCGTGCATGCGGTCATTGCCCCCAAAGACAAGTCGGTGGGTCTGACCGCGACGGTCTCGAAAGTGGCGTGCGGCGCGGCCGAAGTCATCCCCTACGTGATGGTGACCAATCTGGCGCGCACGTTGCGTGAACTGCAAGAACGTGAAATCTGGATTGCCGGGACAGCCGGTGAAGCGGACACCGATTTGCATCACTTCAACCACACGGGCCCGCTGGCCTGGGTGATGGGGAACGAAGGGGACGGCATGCGCCGGTTGACCCGCGAGCATTGCGACGTGCTGGTGTCGATTCCGATGTTTGGTTCGGTGGAGAGCCTGAATGTATCGGTGGCCAGCGGGATTGTTCTGGCAGAAACCCGCCGGCAGCGTGTGATGGCAGTGAAGGCCTAAACTCCGCGCCAGGTGGTACACAATGAACAAAGCCGATCAGTCTGACTGATCGGCTTTGTTCATTTCAACGCAGCTTATTGTGCAACAGCGGCTTGCGTGCCTTGAACATCAATCTCAACGCGACGATCCGGCGCCAGACATGCGACCAGGCGTGCGCGGTTGGTGATGCCATTACACGTGGTGCCGGTAGCCGGATTGGCAGAACCCATGCTTTGCACTTCAATGCGGTTGG
>JASLES010000066.1 GCA_030151005.1 Silvimonas sp. | reverse complement strand
CAGCATTAGCGTGATTGCCATTGTCGCCATGCTGGGCATTGGTATCTGGCTGTACCGGGGAATTACGTCGCAGATCACGGGCTTGCAGGATCTGGTCACCGGCATTGCACAAACGCTGGATTTCACCCGGCGTTCTCACTCTAGCTCACAAGATGAAATCGGCCGGACCGCGTCGGCCATTAATCATTTGCTGGGTACGGTGGAAGACAGCATGCAGAAGATCCTCTCTGCCACGGGCGAGGTTTCTTCCATGGCCAGCACCATGTCCGGGGCGGCCAACGCGGTGGCGACCAGTTCGGTGCAGCAAAGTGATGCCGCCAGCAATATGGCCGCGGCCGTGCAAGAGGTCACAGTCAGTATCAATCATGTATCCGAGCAAGCGCGCCAGGCGGCAGATGCTTCATCGCGCTCTGGTGAACTGGCCAGCGAAGGCGAACGCGTGATCGGCCAGACCACCAGCGACATGCGCAATATCCAGCGCACCATTGAAGCGGCGGCCGGCAAAGTGGGCGAGGTGCAAAACAGCAGCCAGCAAGTCGATTCGGTGTTGCAAGTTATCAAGGAAGTGGCCGACCAGACCAACCTGCTGGCCCTGAACGCCGCCATTGAAGCGGCCAGAGCCGGGGATGCCGGGCGCGGCTTTGCGGTGGTGGCAGACGAAGTACGCAAGCTGGCCGAGCGTACGGCGTCATCGGCCATTGAGATCCGCACTATCGTGCAACAGATGCAGGCCACCAGCCACGACGCCAATTCGCAAATGGTCAACGCAGTGGAAATTGCCCGCACGGCCGTAGATCGCGCGGCCCAGGCAGAGAACTCAATCTCGACCATCCGCCAGTCTTCCAGCACTGCGGTGGCGCTGGTGGGCCAGATTACCAACGCCATTGCCGAACAAAGCGCAGCCAGCAATGTGATCGCCAATCAGGTGGAAAGCGTGGCGCAAATGACCGAACACAATAGTGAATCGGCCCAGAGCACGGCGCGTTCGGCCGATGCGCTGCAGCAGATTGTCACGCGGCTGACGTCCGAAATCGGCCGCTACCGGCTGGCGGCCTAAGCCGTTTTGTCTCACAAAGCTGCTATCACTGACTTGAGACCCGTTTCCCGGCGTGACAGCAAGACCTGGCGTACGAAGGCCCGTGGGCGCAATGGCGCCTGCGGGCCTTTGGGTCAGGCCCTGCGGTGTTCTGCGCCGTTGTCGCCGCCTGGCGCGTACGCCAAAGTGCTGTGCTATAACGGGGTCAGGCTCAGCCCCTGAGCCCCTTTCAAAAGCGCCCGCCATGACCGCAACCAGGAGCCCATTGGTCAGCAGACTTGTCGCAGGTCTGGTGCTGCTCAATGCGTTTGTTTATGTCCTGGTCGCGGCGGCGCTGTGGCAAAGCCACCAGCAATATGAGCGACAGGCCATCCTGGCCACGCAAAATCTCTCTCAATCGCTTGCTATCAATGTCTCCGGCACACTCAAGAAAATTGATGTCGGCCTGTTTGCGATTGCCACGGAAACCGAACGCCAGCTGGCGCACGGCCAGATCGACGCCCCCACGCTCAACCGCTTTATCGATGCCCAGCACCAGTTGATTCCGGAGGTAGAAGGACTACGCGTAACCGACGCGCACGGTCAGGTGTTGTATGGCGACAAAGTGCCACCTGGCCCGGCGCGCAATGTGTCTGATCGGGAGCTGTTTCAGCGCCTGGCCGCTCACAACACGCGGGAAGCACAGATTTCCGACTCGGTGGTCAGCCGCGTCACCGGGGCATGGTCCATGGCGATTGCCCGGCGCATTACCACGCCGGACGGTGCCTTTGCCGGCATTGTCTACGCGCTGTTGCCGCTGGACTGGTTTAACGGCCTCTATCACCCGTTTGATCTGGGGCCGCACGGCATGATCTCTATGCGGGATAAAGACCTGCGTGCGTGGTTCCGGCTTCCGGCGTCTCCCAATATGAATACGCTGGATGGCCGCGCGATTGTGTCCCAGACGACGGCCGATTTCGTGCACCGCTATCCGCAAGGCGCCACTTACGAAACCGTGGTCAAACTGGATGACACGCGTCGCCGTATGTCTTTCCGGCCGGTAGATGGCCAGCCGCTGTTCATCTTCGTGGGTCAGGCCACGCAGGACTATCTGGCCAGCTGGCGCCAGGAAGTGGCGGCCGGGGCCATTTTGTCGCTGATTTTCACCGTGATCAGCATTGCCATTGCGCGCCATCTTTATCAGGTGCGCATTGCCGAGCTGGAATCCATCACTGCGCTGCGCAACAGCCGCGAAGAAGTGCTGCGTTCGGAAACCCGTTTTCGCACCTTGTATGACACCACCATCGACGCAGTCTGGCTGCGTGATGACCAGTACCGCATGATCGACTGCAACCCGGCCGCGGTGCGCCTGATGGGCGCGCGCTCCCGCAATGAGTTGATGCAAACCTCACCGGACGACTTGTGGCCGCCCGTGCAACCGGATGGCACGCCCTCCTGGGTCAAACGGGACCAGTGCCTGACAGACCTGCGGCGCGAGGGCAATATCCGCGTGGAATGGGTCTACCGCCGACTGGATACCGGCGAGCCGTTTCCGGTAGAAGTCTTGATGACCAGCCTGGTGCTTGACGGCCACCCGCTGCTGCAAGTCGTGGTGCACGACATTACCGAGCGCAAAGCGGCGGAAGAACAAATCCGGCACCTGGCGTATTTTGATTCGCTGACCGGCCTGCCCAACCGGCGCCTGTTGATGGATAAACTTGACCAGGCGCTGTGCGCCAGCGCGCAGTCCGGCCAGTACGGCGCGCTGATGATTCTGGATCTGGACAACTTCAAACTGCTGAACGATACGCGCGGGCATGAAATTGGCGATCGGCTGCTGGTGGCCGTGGCAACCCGGCTTGGCCAGACGATTGACCCTGTCGGCATGGTCTGCCGCCTGGGCGGCGACGAGTATGTCGTCATCCTGGAAAACCTGGGGCATGACCTTGCCATAGCGCGGCACCACGCCGAAACCCGCACCGAGATCGTCCGGGCTGCGCTGGATCAAACCTGGCCCTTGCAAGAAGACGATCTGCCCTATCACAGCACCTCCAGCATTGGCGTGACGCTGTTTGCCGGGCAAGACACGCAGGTCCGCACCTTGCTCAAACAGGCAGATGTGGCGCTCTACCAGGCCAAGGCGGCGGGCCGCAATGCGTTCTGTTTATTCAGCCCGGCCTTGCAGGAGGTCATCGATACCCGTTCCTCGCTGGAAGCGGCGCTGCGTAACGGGCTCAATCAGGCGGAATTTCAGCTGTACTACCAACCCCAGTTCAGTCTGGATCACGGTTTGATCGGCGCAGAAGCGCTCTTGCGCTGGTCGCCAGGACAGCATCCGAGTGTCTCGCCGGCGGTGTTTATTCCGGTTGCGGAAGAGTCTGGTCTGATCCTGCGGCTGGGGCAGTGGGTCATGCATAGCGCGTGTGAGCAACTGGTGCGCTGGGCACAACAGCCACAAACGCGCGATCTGAAAATTGCCATCAATGTCAGCGCCCGCCAGTTTCATCGCCCGGATTTCGCCGCCCGCGTGCGCAGTGCGCTGGAAGCGACCGGCGCCAACCCCACCCGCCTGCAACTGGAACTGACTGAAAGCGTGGTGCTGGAAAAAGTGGGTGAAGTGGTCGAACGCATGCAGCAGATTCGCCAGTTGGGTGTGACGTTTTCGTTGGACGACTTCGGTACCGGTTTTTCGTCGCTGTCGTATCTCAAGCAACTGCCGCTGGACCAGATCAAGATTGACCAATCGTTTGTGCATGACTTGATGACCAGTGGCAACGACGCCGCCATTGTGCGCGCCATTGTCGCCATTGGCCGCTCGCTGGGCCTGCAGGTGATTGCAGAAGGCGTAGAAACCCAGGATCAACTGGTTTATCTGACCAGCATGGATTGCCGCGTCTTTCAGGGCTATTTGCTGGGCCGCCCCGTGCCCATGCGGGATTGGCAAAGCACCTGGCACAACTGGCAACAACCGGCCGAACCGCCTGCGCCGCTGGGCAAGGTAGGCTGATCTGGCAGGTGCGTTGCGTCGCCACAAAAAAAAGGCCCGCGCATGGCGGGCCCGAATGATTGCAGCGTTGGGAGTCAGAGCAAATGCACTTCTACAACAAACAACACACACAACAAGGGTTACAGCAAAAACCAGAGGCCTAGCGGGTCAGCGTGCCGGTGGCAGAAATCATGGTCAGTTCGACAAAACCCGAGCCCAGCCGTTTGCGGTCAGAAAAATCCACGACGTATCCGCCCAGATCAAACCGTTTCATGTCATTGAGTGCTTGATATACCGTGGCGCGTGTCGGGCTCTTGCCCGCGCGGCGCAAGGCCTCGGTCAAGATGCGGGCAGAGATGTACCCTTCCAGCAAGGCATAGCTGGGGTACTCGCCAGACTTCAGAAACGCATCTGCGTCTTGCTGGAAATCCCGCACAATCTTCAACTGCGCGTTGGTCGGCGCCGGGAACACCTGCGACAAGCCAAGACCGTGTGCCACACTCAGGCCGGCCTGACGGGTCACTTCATCAAACTGGATGGCCGACAAGCCATACAACTGGGAGGTGCCACCGGCGGCCTTGAACTGTTTGGTAAAGGTGGCGGCGGGTTTGGAGATCGCCACCATCAGAATGGCCTCCGGATTCATTTTGGCCAGCGCAGCGGCGGCAGGCGCGGTGTCTCCGGTATTGCGGTCATACCAGGCTTCACCGGCCAGTTGCATATTGTGGCGCGCCAGTTCGGTTTTGATGGCGTTATAGCCGGCCTCACCAAAACTGTCTTTTTGCGCCAGCACGGCGATGCGTTTGATCCCCAGCGACTGGTGCAGCAGCACCACAATTTTTTCCACTTCCTGGCTGTAGCCCGCCCGCGTCTGGAAGAAATACGGACTGCCCGGATTACGCACGCTTTCTGCCCCGGTATACGCCCCCACCAGCGGCACGCCGGCGGTCTCCAGCGCTTTGGATTGCAACAATTGTTGCAGTGGCGCGGTGCCGTAGTACCCCACCAGCGCCACCACGTTTTCCTTGTCGATCAACTCACGGGTGTTGGCCATGGTGCGCACCGGGTCATAACCATCATCCCGCGTGATCAGATTGATGGGTTCCCCATTGATGCCACCCTGGGCGTTGACGCGGCCAAAATAAATGGAAGCACCCACCGCCAGCGCTTTACCGGTCACGCTGGCAAGGCCCGTTGTTGGAACAGACTCCCCAATATTGATATCAGCGCGCGCCTGAAAGGCGAGCGTAGCCAGCACGACACAGATCAATCGCTTCATGAGTTTCTCCGGCGTAACGGCGAGCAAAGACAATCCGGCCCGCATGCGCGGACGGTTTGATCACCGACAATCAGCTTGCAATCAGATTGAGACGCTCCAGCCAGTACTGGCTGCAGGCATCACACGGGGTCGTGCGGTTTTGCGCATTGGCACGGCGCCCAACCAGAAATCACGCAGTGTCATACCAAGGAGAGGGATCAACAGAATCAATGGCCAGGAGGCCGAAACGCCAGGAGATGCCTCGGCGCCAAAGCCGTGCCGCTGTAGCAGCAGGCTGAAAACCGGAAACAGCGCGCCACAGATAATGCTCAGCGCTGCCAACAGAAAAGGAAAAGTATCTACCGCAGATAACCAGCCCATGACCAGAATCATGATGCCGATTGTGCAAGTCCCCAGGGCGGCCAGCACCAGTGGCATGTCGACGCGACACACCACCATCAGCCAGAACGCAAAAGACAAAAAAAACACGCCGCCAAGCATGGCCAGCACGCCCTGGTACAACCCGTCTTGCAATTTGGTTTCCATCGCCGCCCTCTGTCTGGATCAGCATTTCCCTATGCGGGTTTTTTGATCACCTGGTCCGTGAGTTGAATTATGTATATCGGCCAAGTGGTCTTATGTTTTCTTCTACAACTTTAGCGCAACGGCTTGCTGACGCCTCCCCCGTCCTGCCAGCAAGCCGCCGTCGTCTCGCCTTTTTGTTTGTCCAATTACGCGACATTCGGCCCCTTGCTGTCAATTCGGGTTCAGCGGGTTTTAGCGCTTTGGGCCCCGGCCGCACCCATTACACAGGCGCTCTGGCAAGACATCCACCCAGCCTTCGACGCCTCGTTGCTGTGCACAAAAAACCAACCACAACCGGCAGAAAACCTAGCAATTACGGCAACTTGCACCAAGACACGGCTAATACCACGCACTGACAATGTGCAAGAAATTCTGGCGGGCAAACAATCCGGGGGGCTGACGAACGGTATGACAGAAGTGTTGCAGTAAAAGCGCAACACGCGCGTGGTAAGTCCCTGCCGATAGCGGCAAATTTAATTACAAACAAAGAAAGAATATTTGGAGCAACGCACCCATCACTCTACCCACAGGCACCTGGCATTTCTGGATAGCCCTGATGCAAAGTGGTATTACCAGTCAGGCCAATGTGATTGGAAAATGGGCTCTTTCCTGATCTGGTGCGCAATGGTCTCAGTACCCAGGCAACACCCGGGACAAGCGCGCCGGGCCCCACCAGGCGTTCACGTATTTGCTCTGCGTGCTATGACCGATCACGTGGTAATGGGCAAAGTTGTGCAGCGCTGGCTCCGCCAGGCGGTCCAGTTCATGCAGTTCACACCAGCGTGCATAGGTTTGCCCGTAACGCCGCCAGGCATCGTAAAACCAGCGCGGCAGGCCGGCTTCATCCCGGGGATGCAGCCGGAACAGCAATGTTTGCTCCGGGTAACGGGCCGTCAGGGTCTCCGCCATGGAGAGCGCGCGTGCGCACTGCGCCTCAATCAGCGGCGCCATGTCGGGGCCGGTACCCGCCCCGGTGAGGATGCTGGCAAAGCTGACGAGATGCGCCCGTTGCAGCGTGGTTGCGCGCGGGAGGGCCAATAGCGTGACCAGTGGCATGCCGCCAAAGGCATCGGGCGAGCAGGCAAAGCTGCCGGCATATTTGGGATTGCGCCAGTCAAACGCGGCGCCAGGGGTCAGCGCACATTGGGCTGCATCTGCCAGATCCAGTTGCAAGGCATCAATCAGGCCGTGTTGCTGCAAGGATTGCAAAAGCGGTGCCGCATCGGTCAGCAATGGGGGCATGGCGGCCAACCGGACTGGCTCTGCGCTGGTCAGCCCTTCTTCCAGATAGTGAATATGCTGTACCCGTCCGCTACGCCCCAGAATACGTGCGGCCAGAAAAACGGAGTGCGGCAGATACAGCACCAGTCCCCGGCCAGGTTCGCAGATACTCAGCATCTGCTGCAGAAAAACGCAGCTATCGGCAATAGACGCCCCGCCATCATCTGCCACGGCCAGATGCATACCGGGCCCAGCCATACCGCGCGCACCAATAAGGCGGATATCAGTCAGACCAAGGTGGCCGATGACTGCTTGCGCCATCGACCAGGTAATCGGGCTGTGGATATAAAAGACATGCGTATTCTTGCCAGGCAAAACCACCGGGGGCTCCTTGGTTGAGCGGACACGCGACGCAGCTGCGCGCGCAAAAGCCGTGCAAACCTGGGTGCGTTGGTGTTTTTGTCTTGCGGCCTGCCGGCAAATCTGGCGATATGATCAATAAATCTGCGCGCCTTGTGCGTACCGGTGGCGGCAGAATTTTGTACCCTCAGGTATCGAAATACAGAGTGCGTTACATCGCACGCAGCGACAGGAATCTCTCATGCAGATCGGTTTTGCCGGATTGGGCGCGGTGGTTCAAACCGCGTATTTGCCAGCATTGCAACGGCTGGATCTTGCCGATACACAGTGTTACGGGTTCGATACCGACCCGGCCCGCGCGCCTGCGGGCGTAACGCGCTGCGAGACCCTGGAAGATCTGCTGGCCCAACCGCTGGACGTCCTGTTTGTCACCACCTCCAGCACCAGCCACCTGCCTGTCTTGCAACGCGCGCTCGCCAGCCCGGTTGCCCGCATCTGTGTCGAAAAACCAGTCGTGGCAAGCCTGGCGCAAATGAGCCAGCTCAACCAGTTACTGAGCAATCCGGCCCACGCGCGCCGCCTGCTGGCGCTGGATCACTGGATGGCCCGTTGCAGTTGGCTTGGCTCCAGTGCAATCGGCGCACATTGGCAAGCGCTGGATGGGCAAGAGGCACACTTGCCGCTCACGCTGGCAGACATTGCCCGGGTCGAAGGCTTCTTGCAGGAACCCAGTGGCGTGAACGAGGCCGGCGAGCCCATTGCGCTCAACTTTGCCACGGGCCAGCCAGATACCCGGCAATTGCAACATCCGGACGGCGTCATTCTGGATACCGGCACGCATGTGCTGGCCATGCTCAGAGAAATCCTGCACGCCCTGGGCGGGGAAGATACTCTGCAACTGCATCTGGTCAGTTGCAAAGACCGGCTGGGCCGGCCCATTGTGCGCACCGATCTGGTCACCGCTGAGGGCGAAGCCCACTTGCAAGGGCGCATTGGCGGGATTGCCACGGAAATCTGGCTGAATAAATACGCCGGCCCGGCTGTCGAGCAAAAAGGGATTGCGCTACACCTGCGAGACGGCCGGATCATTCGCCAGCACCGGCAAGGCAATCAGGATGTCCTGAGTGTCAGCCACGGCGGGCAGACACTGCGCTGGGCCCTCCCAGGCCCGATTTACGATCATTGCCTTGCCGCAGTGCCAAGCCCGCGCGGCCCGTTTGCCGAGGCCGCTGCGTTCACCCGCCGCCGCATGGCCGAAGTCACGTTGTTGTTGCAGATTCAGCAATTGTTACGCGGGCCGCACTGACCGGCTGGTATTGCCGGTTTTGCCAAGTGCAAAGACGCGGGCGCAATTCTATGGTGAATGCCAGGAAAACCACCGGAATATGAGTTCATGCCGACTTCGGTCATACAGCGTCATCACGTGCAAATCACAGGAGAGGGCCCGGTCACTCTGGTGCTGGCCCATGGCTTTGCGTGCGACCAGACCATCTGGCGGCGTGTCGTGCCAGAGCTGGCCAGCCATTACCGGCTGGTACTGTTTGATCACGCGGGTCATGGCGCAGCAGAAAGCTTTGACCCTCAGCGCCATGCCAGCCTGAATGGCTATGCCGAAGATGTCGCTGAAATCCTGACCGCGCTGAACTTATGGGATGTGGTCTACGTTGGGCATTCGGCCAGCGCCATGATTGGTGTGCTGGCCAGTGCATTGGCACCACGCCGCATTGAACGCATGGTGATGCTGGCGCCCTCGCCTTGCTATATCAATCACCCGCAAGACGACTATGTTGGCGGGTTTGACCTGGCAACCATCCAGGACATGCTTTTGACGATGGATCGCAACTATCAAAGCTGGGCAGAGCAACTGGCCCAGGTGGCATCCGGTACCACTGGCGCGATTCATATCGAAATGCGCCGCCGCCTGTTTGCCATGGACCCGAGCATGGCCAGCCTGTTTGCCCGCGCCATTTTTCTGTCAGACCTGCGCGAAACCATCAAGGGCTTTGCCCTGCCCAGTCTGATCGTCCAGTGCAGCGACGATCCCATCGCCCCCATCAGCGCGGGTGAATATATGACCCGCGTGATGCGCGCGGCGCGGATGCATATCGTCCAGTTGCAGGGCCACTTGCCGCAACTGGCCAACGCGCCACTGGTCAGCAGCCTGATCCGTCATTTTGTGCAGTAGCCACTGCCGTGCGGTTTACGCCGTTACGCCAACCACCACCTGAGACGCCTTGAAGAACGCCACTGTCGCTTGACCCGCCGCCAGACCCAATGCGTTCACGCTTTCCAGGGTCACAATGGCGACGAGGGTATTACCGCCCTTAAGGGTGATTTCTACTTCGGCATTCACCGCGCCAGGTTTGACCGCCTTGACGATGCCTTCCAGCCGGTTGCGGGTAGACAGTCGAATACCGGAATCCGGGCGCGCCAGAATAACCCAGGATGCTTTGACCAGCGCCAACGCCGTGCCACCGGTTTTCAAACCCAGTGCACGGGTGCTTTGACGGGTGATGACGGCGACGATGATTTCGCCACCAGGCAGGGTGATTTCGATCTCGTCATTCACCGTACCTTCGGTGATGGCGGTGACGGTGCCAACAAACTGGTTGCGCGCACTGGTATGCATGAAGGGGTGTCCTGTAGACGGTCTGATGAACACCCCATCATAGCCAGATTCAGCCGTTTCAGGCGGCTTTGCGACCTTTGCGCAACGTGCGCCAGCGGGTGGCGGTTACGGCGGTCAAACCCAGACCCAACAGCGCCCAGGTTTCCGGTTCCGGCACGGGCGTCACCGGGAAACTGCTATACCAGGCGCTTCCGTCACAGTACTTGGTGTTCTGGACATGCAGCGCAAACGAATTGGCAAACACTTGCGGCACGATCAGCGCATTGTGTGCGCCTTCAAAGGTGACAGCCCAGCTCACCGTATCGCCCTTCATGAATTTGTCTGAACCGCTGCCGAAATTAAAGCGGAAGTCATACGCGCCGGTCGGGCCGCCGCCGTTGGCTCGGGTCACAATCGGTGTCCAACCGCCGGTGCCAGTGCCGGTGACGTTGCTGACGATCTCATGCGTCAGCGGGCCGCCCAGGTCCACCGCCATTGAACCGACAAACGCGCCAGCGCCGAAAAAGGTCGAGATGTCTTGATCGAGCGTTAACGAAAACAGCCATGTCGATGTATTGCTTTGCGTGATTTTAAGGCTGGCAAAATCGGCAAAAGAAGGCCCGGAACCGGCCAGCAAATTGCCGAAATCATAATGTCGGGCCTGAGCTGCCGTGCTGGCTACCAGCGCGACCGCAACCCCGAGTGCTTTTACCCCCAAGTTCATGACGACCCCCTGACCTGATCTGACATCTGTTATGAAACCCACCAGCCATAAGCTAACTCTGGCTGTAGATAAAAACAATACTTACTGTCTTTTATGGTAAGAAAAAGAATCACAAAAACGACGAACGGCGCGGTAACTCCGTAAGAGGAGGACTACGCATCGGCACTCCGCCGCGGGGTTCTCTATTTTGCGGTGCGACACAAAACCCGCGCCATTAGGGCCTGGATGCAGCCAGGACAAAGGCCACATGAATATCAACAAATGCTTGTATTCCCTGGATTTGTGCCGGGTGTGTCGGCATTTTTCCGACAACTCGCTGCCGCAAGAAGAAATACGCGCATTCGTAAGTATTTCAGTTTATCGCCCAATTCCGGACCCGGACTGCGGCATGAACCGGCGTCAGCTCAATCTGGGTGCGGGTTTCGTTTGTAATGTTAAAGAAAGTTATCAACTTTCCATCCGGGCGATCTGATACCTTGCACTGCATCTGAAGCTGACGTCCTCACAGTGCTGTCCTAAGATGGATTTCAAACCCGCGCGGTAGCAAGGTAGCCCGGCCCATGTTTACGCTCTCCCGCATAGAAAGCGATCTTCTGTCCCAGTTGCTGCGGTACCACGTCTCTTTTGTGATTGTGGGCAGCAAGGCCATGCAGTTGCTGGGCCTGCAACGCGAAGCCGTAGATCTCAACCTTTTGATTGATCGGCGGGACGACAATCTGAAACGGCTGGTTGAGGCGTTCTCGGTACCGCCCGAGAAAACCGCCGCTTTTATCATGCAAATGTCGCGTTTCGGGGGGGTACTTAACGTGCCGCAACAGCGGCCGTTTCTGTACCGGCTGTTCACTATCCGTGAAGGCCAGGACTACGACGAAATACGCCGGCGCGCCATTCCCTTGCAGATTGGCGATGAACATTTCTGTTTTGCCAGCGTGGTGGATCAGGCCGCCATGAAGATCATTCTGATCCGAGAGGGGCAGTTTGAACTGGATCGAGGCAATCACGCCGAAGAGGTCATGCGCTTGTTGCAAAGCCAGTTGCGGCGGGATGTGGATGATCTGGAAACCCTGCGCGGTCTCTGATTTGCAGGATTGATCCTACACAGACCTGCCGATGCACCCCATGCGCTCAGCGCAATCCTCACATGACGTCATCCTGGCTACTGACAGCAAAACGGGTGGCGACCAGGCAGAACAGACGCTCGCGCTTGCGGATACTGGCCATAACGACGCCACGACGGTGTTGCTATTGACCATGGAGTATCCGCCATGAATATCTATCAGATTCCCGATCCGGCCAGCCACCGCCCCCTGTTCTTGCTGTGCAGCGCCTTTGCCATTCGCGGCCATATGCGCCAGTTGGGCCTGGGTTGGGCCGACAAGGTGCAAAGCCCCTTGCAAGGCGCCATTCTGTATCGCGGCCAGTACACCACCGCCGCAGACAAACAGGGCGAAGTCTGTTTCTACTGCCTGCCCGAACAACTGGAGCCGCTCTCACGCGCCTGGGGCCTGAGCAACACCGCCCGCATTGCCCTGCAAGACGATGTCGCCCCGCAAGGGCTGTCTACCGGCTTGAAGATGCTGGGCGCCTTGCACTGATCACGCGCAGGTAATAAAACGGCCAGCCGTCTCAGGCTGGCCGTTGTCCGGGCGCGCAGCAAAGACTTCTGACTGCCGCATCACTCCTTAGTCGTGGTGATGGCCATGCCCGTCACGCTGCCGATCTTTGGCCAGCACGATGGTCTCGAACAAGGTGTATTCGGCATTGGCGTTCTGGTCGGCACCGGCAGCATGATAGTAGTTCATGGTGATGGTGGTCTTGCCGCCAGGCTGGCCCGGGTCATGATCGAACACGGCAATGCCGTAGCCGGTGCCGGTATCGCGCTGTGCAGACCAGATAGCGTCTTCCAGCGCATCGGCCGGGTG
>JASLES010000063.1 GCA_030151005.1 Silvimonas sp. | reverse complement strand
TTCGTGATGCATTGCACAAAATTGTGCTTGCATCATAAGTCAGATATGAGAAACTAAAGCTTTCCTGGATACATCCTCGATACAAAGATTGGTTCTCTTTTTGCGTCTGACGCGGGACAGTGCATGAACATTCCGGAAACGTTGCTGCGACGACACGGCCTGTTTCTTGCCGTTGTGGTCGTTTATGCCGCAATTTTAATCACGTTGGGTCCCCTGGCCACCAACGACGGGCCAATCCATCTGTCTTTTGCCGACATGCTCGGACACATCGGCAGCGCAAACTGGCCGTTGCAGTCGCAAATCTATATGTCAGCGGATACCTTGCAGCCCAATATGGCGATCTACGTCATTTTGCGCAGCTTGTTGCTGGTGTTCTCGCCGGACCGCGCAGAGGCCGTTTTACAAGCGCTGTGCCTGATCACCCCGGCGCTTGCCGCGTGGTACATGCTGCGCAAGATCAACCCGGAAAATGCCTGGCTGGCCCTGTTTGCACTGCCCTTGCTGGCCAATCAACTCTTCTTCCTGGGTTTATATAATTTCCTGTTTTCGCTCACGGGTTTCTTCCTGGCGATCGGGTGGTATCTGGATCTGCGCCGGCACCCGGCGCTCTGGCGTGCGCTGGCGCTCGGCCTGGTATTGCTGTTGACACTACTGAGCCATGCGGCCGGCTTCATCATGGCAACGCTGGCGCTGATGGCGCTGGAAACCGTGCGCCTCGTCAGTGACTGGCGGGCCGGCGTGCGCGGCTGGGCGCTGTGGCAAATCAGCGCATGTGTGGTGCTGGCGCTGTGCTTGTCGTTCCCGCTCATGGCCTGGTTTGCCATTCGCCAGCATGGTTACCCTACTGAATATGGCCCGGGTCTTAAGGAACGGGTTCTCGCCATGGCACGGGGCAAGTTGTTCCGCCTGCAATCGCGCGACAACCGCGTACTGCCCGACACGCTGATGGTGTTGATGCTGGTCACGCTGTTGGCCACCATCTACAAAATCTGGCAAGAGCGTCACCACCTGTTCCAGGGGGGCGCCACCCTGTTCACCGGCGTTGGGCTGACCCTGGTGGCCTTTTATGCCTTTTGTTTTGTCGTACCGGATATTTCTGGTGGCGGCTGGACCCACTTCTGGCGTGCGGAGTTGTTCCCCATGCTGTGGGCGCTGCCCTGTGCCGCGTTCCTGATCAATCGGCAATGGTTGCGCTGGGGCTTATCCGGCCTGGCCGTATTGTTGCTGGCCGTACAGTTTCATGAGACGTGGTCGGTACAAGGCCAGGTGCATCAGGAACTGAGTGCCTTGCAGGCCATCGACAAGCAGATTGGCGCGCATTGCACGGTGTTGCCGGTGATCGAATCTTCCACCCAGTATGACCAGCGCGGCGTGCCCAAGCCCACGGGTTACGAGCCGTTTTTCCAGGCCACCAGCCGGCTGGAACTGGATCAGGATCGGGTGGTGCTGTTCAATTTTCTGGCAAGGCTCAGCGTGTACCCCATCCGCTTTCGGCCTGGGCATGATCCGCAAGATCTGGTGTACCACTGGGAACCGCAGCAAACCGGCGTGAAAGTGCAACGCCTGGATGTACCGCGTTTTGAACAGAAAACCGGCATCCCGGTGGACTACGTAGTGGTGTGGGGCCAGCCGCTGTACAACGACCCGGTCTCTCCGCAGGATACGCGCCGTCTGCTGGCCAATGCGTCGCTCGTTTATCAATCTTCAGACCAGCAAGTACGGCTTTATCGGCGTAACACCGACATGCCGGGTTTATGCACCAGTCCATCCTCGCATATGGTCGGCAATGCTGCAGTGCGCGCAGCCTCGGTCAAACCGGCCTCTAGCCAGAACTAGCCAAACCCTTTTCACACTCAAGCAGGAAGGCACCGAATGGCGCGCGACCACTTGCTGGATGGACTCAAAGGCCTGGCTGTAGTCGCGGTCATCTTTATCCATAGCGTGTTCTGGAGCGGGGACCTGTACGTGCCCGCCTGGATGCATGGCGCTTGTCTGTGGATAGACGTACCGCTGTTCTTCTTTCTGGCAGGCTGGTCGTTTTCCAAAGTCGGTGATCCGGGCAAGGCCTGGCGCAATCTGCGGCGACTGCAATGGCGTTATATGGCGTTTGTGGCGCTGGTCTGGCTGGGCTATCAACTGGCAGGTTTTCACCTGCCCGCCGTGCGCTTGCTGGAGTGGTTCCTGCACGACTACCACAAGGTTCAGTGGGATGACGCCGTGATGGGGTCCATGTGGTTTGTGCGCGTCTATCTGGGCGTGAGCGTGGCCGCCATGGTGTTGATCTGGTTTCACGCGCGCGCTGCGCTGCCGGTGGCGCTGGTGCTGGTGGCGGCGATGTACTTCTTGCAATTGTTGCCGGCGGCAGACTGGACTACCGGCTGGTTGCCCATCGTCGCCTTCGGTGTGTTTTATTTGCCCTTGTTCCTGCTGGGCTACTGCCGTGCCACAGGTCAGCTGGCGTGGTACTGGTATGCCTTGATTGCCGTGCAAGCTGCATGGCAATTGTTATGTACGCCTGATCTGGCCAACGCGCTTATCAATCTGCAGGCGTATAAATTCCCGGCCCAGTCGCTGTATTTCTCCTGCTCCTGGTTGTCTTTGTGCGTCTTGCTGCTGTTGGTACGGATACCCGCACTAGCGTGGCTGATTACGCGGGAGTCACTACAGTGGGTGGGTCGCAACGCCATCTATGTGTTCTTCGCTCAGGGTATTTCCACCACGCTGTTGTACCTGCCGGTGGGGCTCTTCATGACGCTGCACCCCTACTGGCTCACACTGCTGCTACCCATGTACGCGCTGAATCTGTATTGCGCCATCCAGATTGCCCGCCTGTTGAAAGTACTGGAGCAGCGGGTTATGGGGATGGTGCGCGCGCGGCGCCCCACACCGCCGCTGCCCGCACCGGCGCCTACAAGGGGTAGTGCATGACGACGATGGGGCTGATGAAGTCAGGCACGTCTTTGCGATACAGCTCGGTAAACTGGCACGCTTGCCAGAAGCGCATGGCGCGTTCGTAGCTGGAAACCACGCCCAACTGCATGTCCTGGCAACCCCAAGCCCGGGCCTGATCATAGAGTTGCGTGAGCGCCAGTTTGCTCAGGCCTATCCCTTGATACGGCTGGGCCAACAATAGTAGCCCCAGAAACGCGCAGTGCGCCTCAGGATATCCGCGCAAAAGATCTGCCACGCCCAGCACCTGGCCGTCTATTTCCAGCGCAAATACAAACTTGTGAGCGTAATCAAAGTCAGGCGGGAGGGCATCCAGTGCCTGCTGACCAGCATCGGGCTCAGGCAGGTGGTCTTCGGTCTGCATGCTGAAATCCGGTGCAGCGTCAAACACCTGCTGCACCGTCGCGGCATCCTGCGGGCTGTGGCGGTCTAGCCGCCGCAGCACCAGGCGGCCCATGCAGCGGTTCAGCACGTGGCCTCCAGCGTCACGGGCTCCGGCGCCAACTCCAGATGCACGTGTTCGCCAATCTGCGCAAAACCGACCCGCTTGTAGACGCCATTGCTGATGGGGTT
>JASLES010000006.1 GCA_030151005.1 Silvimonas sp. | reverse complement strand
CCCGCAAAGCCGGCATCCGGGTCGGCAGTGTTGATGAACTGATTGAACGCCTGCGGTCTGAGGCAAAGGTATTGCCATGAGCACGCTCCTGCTTGCAGAACACCAGAATGGCCAATTGCGAGCCATTACTCGCCACGCCGTGACCGCTGCCACCGCATTGGGCGGCGACATTGATGTACTGCTCGCCGGCGAAGGGCTGACCGGCATTGCCGAACAAGCAGCGCAACTGGCCGGGGTCAGTCGCGTCCTCATCGTGGAGAGCGCGGATCTCGCCCACCAGGAAGCGGAGCGCGTCGCACCGCTGGTTGCCAGCATTGCAGGCAAATACCAGAACGTGATCGCCGCGTCCGGCACGTTCGCCCGCAATCTGCTGCCCCGTGTGGCTGCGCTGCTGGACGCCAACATGATTTCAGACGTGCTGAACATCCTGAGCGCCGACACGTTTGTACGCGGCATTTATGCCGGCAACGTCCACGCTACGGTGCAAACTGCCGATGCGGTGCGTGTCTTGAGTGTTCGCCCGACCGCATTTGCAGCTGCCGGCCAGCAGAGCGCTGCGCCCATCACTCCGCTGGCCTGGCAAGTGGCCGCAGAAGACATACGCCTGGCGCAGTGGATCAGCTCAGAGCAAACCGTCAGCAGCGGACCGGAGCTGGCCACAGCCAAAACCGTTGTCTCTGGTGGTCGCGCCTTGGGCAGCGCGGCGCAATTCCAGGCATTGCTGGCGCCCCTGGCAGGCAAACTGGGCGCAGCGCTTGGTGCATCACGAGCCGCAGTTGATGAGGGCTATGCACCCAATGACTGGCAAGTAGGCCAGACCGGGGTCGTGGTCGCACCTGAGCTTTACCTGGCGATCGGCATTTCTGGCGCCGTACAGCACCTGGCGGGCATGAAAGACAGCCGCACCGTTGTTGCCATCAACCAGGATCCGGACGCGCCAATCTTCCAGCATGCCGATTACGGACTGGTGGGTGACCTTTTTACCCTGTTGCCGGAATTGACCAGCAAGCTGTGATACTCCGCCCCAGCGGTCAGCAAAACAAAAACGCCATGCACGAATGCATGGCGTTTTTGTTTTGGCGGGGCCAGCCAGCCAAACCGGCCAGCCGAACCACAACGACTATTACTGCACAGTCGCCTTGGCGCGCAGATCGCTCACCATCTTCTCAACCTTCTGACGTTCCAGTTGTTGAGAGATTTCGCCCTTCACTTGATCCAGCGGCGGAGCCTTGGCATCACGCACATCTTCCAGCTTGATGATGTGGTAGCCAAACTGCGTCTTCACCGGAGTTTGAGTGATCTGACCCTTGGTCAGCTTGGTCATGGCTGCGGAGAATTCCGGCACATAGTTGGTCGGGCTGGACCAGCCCAGATCGCCACCTTGAGCACCGCTTTGGGTGTCGATGGACTTGGCCTTGGCCAGGTCATCAAACTTCTTGCCCTTCTTCAGCTGAGCCAGGATGTCGTTGGCTTCGGCTTCAGTCTTCACCAGGATGTGACGAGCGTGGTATTCCTTGCCAGCAAAGTTGGCCTTGATCACGCGATCGTATTCTTTCTGGACATCAGCATCGCTAACCGGGTTGGCTTTGACGAAGTTGTTGACGTAAGTGCTGACCACGATTTGTTGCTTGGCGGCGTCCAGTTGGGCTTGCACGTCAGCAGACTTGTCCACGCCCTTCTTCACGGCGTCTTGATACAGGACTTCGTTGGTCACCAGTTGTTGCTTGATACGGTCGCGCAGTTCCGGCGAATCTTTCTGGCCGCGTTCAGCCAGTTGCTTGACGATCATGTCCATCTTGCTTTGCGGAATGGCCACGCCGTTCACGGTCGCAACGCTGCCATCGGCCATGACCGAGGTGGAAATCAGGGCACCAACCAGGGCGCCAACAAGAAGCTTGGTAGAACGCATTACGATTCCTTTGAATGTTGTCGGTTCAATGCTGCATACATATCAAGTTATATGTCCGGGAACACCGACGGCGTTCTCAGAGCTCATCAGGCGTCAGCGCCTTGATGCTGAGCGCATGCACGCGCACAGGCATCAAATCTGCCACCAGTGCATACACTTTGCGGTGTCGGGCCACCTTGCCCAGACCAGCAAAGGCCTGCGCCACAATCGTGACTTCGAAGTGACCGCCACCACCACTACCGGCATGTCCGGCATGCGCGGCGCTGTCATCGTGCACGATCAGGGTTTCAGGTTCAAGAGCCGCCAGTCTTTGCTGCAGCTCAGCTTGTAGCGAATTCATCATACCAGAGTTCAGGGAAGCACCTGCTTGAAGGGTTTTACGCTGGTTTGCCCATAGACACCCTGGTGATAGGGGTCTTCGCTATCCCATTTTTGCGCTGCGGCCAGCGACTCAAATTCGGCCACAATCAGGCTACCGGTAAAACCGGCCGGACCAGGATCAGGCGCATCGATAGCCGGAAACGGCCCGGCCAGCACCAGCCGGCCCTGCGCCTTGAGGTCTTCCAGCCGCGCCAGATGCCCCGGGCGCACTGCATTGCGCTTTTCCAGTGTATCGGGCAAGTGTGTACCGATAATTGCGTAAAGAGGCATGTTTTTCAGTCCTTGTCCGACGGAGTGCCGCTCTGCACGGGGTCGTCGGTCATGTGTTTGCTCAGCAATACGCCTTGTGCCACCACAAAAACCACCGTCAAACCTAACGTTCCGAACAGCTTGAAGTTGACCCAGGTGCTATAGCTGAACAGCTGGGCAATACAGATGTTCAGCAGACCCATCACCGCAAAAAACAGCACCCAGGCGTAATTAACGCCATTCCAGACAGACTCTGGCAAAGACATTTGCTTGCCCATCATCACTTTCATCAGATTCTGGCCACGCACCCACTGTGAAAACAGCAAGACGGCGGCAAAGATCCAGTACAGGCCAGTGGGCTTGTATTTGATGATGTCCGGGTTATCGAAATAGAGAGTGGCGCCGCCCATGGCCATGATCAGAACAAAGCTGACAATCAGCATCTTGTCGATCTTGCGCCATTTGATCCATGCGAATACCAACTGCACAACGCTGGCAACCATGGTGACGGCCGTGGCGATCAGCATGGCGATCTGATCAGGTGTTTTGGGTGGTGTTGAATTCTGGGCTGCAAGAATCACTTGCGACAGGATGGGCACATGACTGGCCAGCGACGCGGCATGCGCGGGATCGTGCGAGCTGAAGAAAAAAGCCAGAAAAAAGAAGATGACCGGGAAGAGGTCGAAAAAAGCCTTCATTGAGACAGAACCATGCACTGGATGGCGCATTATGCATTCGGCCCCCGGCACTGACAAGGCGCTGGGTCACAGGCAAAAAAAACGCCGCGACTAGCGCGGCGGAAATTCCACTGGAGATACACGAAGCATCAGCTTGCGAAGTGGATATTGCGCTCACATGGACCATATCGTATTGATACGGGTCAAGCTATTTCAGGTACAAATCACACAAAGCGGGGAAACGACGGTAGAAAACCAGGTAGAGAACGGGATGCGGGGCCGAAAGAACATTCAGGCCGCAGATAAGCCGAACTCAAGAGAACAACCAAGGGGAAAAACAAGAAAGGGAGGGGTGGCGAGCCCGACCCCCGGCACTGGCATCAAAAGCTGTGGCTGCTTCCTTCCGGACCTGACCAAGTTCACCTTCTAGCCATGCGGGGAGACCCGCCATCGAGAACAGAGGGCAACTATATCACGGACCGTCTGTCTGCCGCTACCCAATCTGCACATCAATCTACCGGATCAAACTCCCCTGCCCGGTTTTGCCCAAACAACCGGCGCCGTTCTACCGGATTTTCACTTTGACCACACACCCAGTACAGCTTGGCGACGGCCGCCTCGGGCGTCATGTTATGGGCATTGAGAACGCCGGCTTCCAGCAAACTTTTGCTGGAAGCATACAAGCCCATTTGCACAGCCCCCGCCACGCATTGCGTGCAGTTAACCACCAGCGCCTGCTTTGCCAGTTGTTCGATGGCAGTACTCAGGCCCGCATGCGCGGGCACATTGCCGCTACCGTAGGCTTCCAGCACCACGCCATCCAGTGGTCCGGCGAGCAACACCTGCGCCAACCAGCCGGCGCTAAAACCGGGCGCCAAGGTCAGGCGCACCACGCGCGCGTCTGGATTGACCGGCAACAGACCCTGCTCTGCTTGCGGCGGCATGGGCAAATCGTTCAAGGCCCACCCGTTGCCAAAGCGCTTGCCGAGCGGCGGACAATTGGGACTATCAAACGCCGCGTCCCGCTCACAGTCCAACTTGCGCACTCGATTACCCCGATAAGCGACACCGGCAAAGACCACAGCCACTTCAGTCAAGGCACCGCTAGCAGCAAGGCCGATAGCATCTGCAACATTGCCCGGCGCATCGCTCTTTGTAGCTTCCCAAGGGTGCTGGGCACCTGTAACCACCACCGGTTTGCCAAGGCCGGCTAACGCAAACGAGAGCGCGGCAGCCGTCCAGGCCAGGGTGTCGGTACCATGCAGCACCACAAAGCCATCGTATTGATCAGCCCGTTGCGCGATATCACT
>JASLES010000515.1 GCA_030151005.1 Silvimonas sp. | reverse complement strand
TACCTTGCCCGTTGCCGCGTCATACTTGAGTGTGACTTGCGACTTGGCATCCGGGCGCAGCCACGGCAGGCGGCCGTCTTTACGCAGTTCAGACTGACGCTGCACCAGGCGGTGTGCATAGTAAATGGCGGCCGGCATCAGTTGCGGAGTTTCGTCGCAAGCGTAACCGAACATCAGACCCTGGTCGCCCGCGCCTTGATCCAGGTCCATACCCTGGCCTTCATTCACACCCTGGGCGATATCGGGAGATTGCTTGTCGTATGCCACCAGTACCGCGCAGGTCTTGTAGTCAAAACCGATATCCGAGTGGTCATAACCGATGCGTTTGACGGTATCGCGCGCGATCTGGATGTAATCGATATTGGCAGACGTGGTGATTTCACCTGCCAGCACCACGAGGCCTGTGTTCACCAGGGTTTCAGCCGCTACGCGGGCGTACTTGTCCTGTGCCAGGATGGCATCCAGGATGGCGTCGGAAATCTGGTCGGCTACCTTATCCGGATGGCCTTCAGAAACTGATTCGGAGGTAAACAGGAATTCACTCATGGGCTTGATGATCCTTTATGCCATGTCTGTAATGGTTGAAAGTCGTTAGAATCCGGGTTTTGCCCGAAAGGTCTTCACACATGCTGGTGCGTTTGCTCAGACCGATTGCATATACACCATTATGCATCCTGCAAGCTGTTGGTGCAGGGTTGGGCTGGATTGCGTGGTGGACCTCGCCAACCTACCGGCGCCGGCTTGCTGACAATGCAAGGCGGGCCGCGCAATTCGATTCAAATATCGATTATATCCGATTAAGGCGCTCAAGTATTGTTGAGCATGGCAAAGGCGCGCTGGAGCTACTGGCGGCCTGGTTGCGCCCGATACCGGCGGTTGCTGCGCTGGTGACGGAAGTCCAGGGCAAAGCGCATCTTGATGCTGCGCTCGCACGGCCTGAACCGATCATTTTTGTCTCGCCCCATTTGGGCGCGATTGAGGTCTGCGGTGTCTATCTGGCCCACGTGGTGCCGCGCGCGCTGGCCGCGCTCTATCGCCCACCCAAACTGGCGTGGCTGCAACCCCTGATGCTAGCCAGCCGGGATCGGGGCAATGGCCGCCCAGCCCCGGCTAACGCGCAAGGTGTACGGGTGTTGCTCAAGACACTGAAGGAAGGCCAGTCAGTTTATATCTTGCCAGACCAGGCGCCCGGTGGCGGCGATGGCGCATGGGCACCTTTCTTTGGGCATCGCGCTTATACCATGACGTTGCTGGCGCGCCTGGCGCGCTCCAGCAAGGCCACTGTGCTGTTCTGTTTTGCGGAGCGCCGCAAGGGCGGTCGTGGCTACATCATGCATTTTGAGCCCATGCAAGGCAGCTTCACGGGAGATGCCGTGGCCGACGCCACCACGCTTAACCAGAATCTGGAGCGGCTGATTCTCAAAGCGCCAGCCCAGTATCTGTGGAGCTATAACCGTTATAAAACCCCTGCCGGCGCACCGGCTCCGGAGTCTGAATGAGTTTTACCGCCCGTTTGCTGGCCGCGTTTTTCTGGCTGCTGCACCTGTTACCTTTCACCATCCTGCGCTGGCTGGGTGCTGGCCTCGGTACTTTGCTGTTTTACGTGGCCGCGCGTCGCCGCAAGATTGGTCTGACCAATCTGCGACTGTGTTTTCCGGAGTGGACAGATGCCCAGCGCAGCAAAGTGCTGCACGAGCACTTTCGCCTGCTGGCCACTTGTGCCGTCAGCTATGGCGTGCTGTGGTTTGGTAGCAAGGCGCGGGTGGAGAAACTGGTCCGCCGTGAAGGCTACGAGCATTATCTGGCGCATCAGGATCAATCCATCATCCTCTTGGCGCCGCACTTTATCGGGCTGGATTACGGCGGCATTCGCCATACCATTGATCACTGGGGCGCCAGCATGTATTCGGCTTCGCACCAGAATCCGTTTGATGAACTGCTGCTGATGGGCCGCAGCCGCTTTGGCGAGCCTTTGCTGATCAAGCGTAACGATGGCATCCGCGCCATTGTCAAAGCGCTGCGTCAGCACACCATTCCGTTTTACTACCTGCCTGATCAGGATCTTGGGCCCAAAGAGTCGATCTTTGCGCCGTTCTTTGGCATTCAGGCTGCCACCATTCCCGCGCTGTCACGGTTGGCGCAGATGGGCCGCGCGGTGGTCATCCCCATGATCACGCGGCTGGAGAAAGATGGCTTTGTTACCCGCTATTACCCGGCCTGGACCGACAATTTTCCGTCAGATGATCTGCTGGCGGATACCACGCGCATGAACGAGTTCATTGAAGAGCGCGTGCGGGAAATACCGGCACAGTATTACTGGATGCACCGGCGCTTCAAAACCCGGCCAGAGGGTGAGAAATCACCGTACTGAGCAGATGCTCAGCTGTGCAGCAGCGCAAAAAACGAGAGCGGCGTGCGCGTGATTGCCACGCCGATAATCCATGCGAACACCAGCAGCGCGGCAATCAGGGCGACGGCTCGGGTTCTCCTGGTTTTGCCTCGTTTGAGCGCGATCATCCCCAGTCCGATATACACCACGAGGCCGATCAGCTTGGCCGTCAGCCACGGTTGCTGCCCCGGATACTGGTGGCTGACCACCGCCAGCGTCACACCGGCGGTCAGCAGCACGGTATCGACAATATGTGGCAATACCCGCAGCCAGGTCTGACGCAAGAGCGGTGATGCGGCCAGCATCAAACCGCCCCGATACAGAAACAACAGCCCTGACAACAGGACACAAGTGACGTGGATCTGCTTGATGATCAGGTAATACGCCATGTTTTCTCCGTATCGGGCGCGCCAGGCGCAGGTGAGACCTACAATTCTGATATTCTGCCGGCTTCGCCGAGAGGCGACCAGTCACAAGGAGATGAACCATGACCGATGAATCCCGTCGCGACGAGAGCGACAGCGCTGGTGCGCCCGATGATGGCTCAATGCGCCTGTCCAAACGGATGGCGCAACTGGGCATCTGTTCCCGCCGTGAGGCCGACGATTACATAGAGCGCGGCTGGGTACGGGTGGATGGCGTGGTCGTCAATGTACTGGGCAGCCGTGTCAAACCAGACCAGCAGATTGCCCTGGATAAACCGGCGCAGCAGGCCCAGGCCAACCGCGTCACCATTCTGCTGAACAAGCCCGTGGGCTATGTGTCCGGCCAGGCCGAACGTGGCTACAAACCGGCTTCAACGCTGGTGACGCTGGATAACCACTGGGATGGCGATCTCTCTGGCGTGCGATTTCATCCGCAGCATATGCGTGGTCTGGCCCCGGCCGGCCGCCTGGATATCGACTCGGTAGGCTTGTTGGTATTGACGCAGGATGGCCGCATTGCCAAGACGCTGATTGGTGAAGACTCTACCGTCGATAAAGAATACCTCGTGCGCGTGTCCGGTTCGCTTTCGGCGGAAGGCCTGCGCATGCTCAATCACGGATTGGAACTGGATGGCGAAAAGCTCAAACCGGCCATCGTGACCTGGCAGAACAAAGACCAGTTGCGGTTCATTTTGCGTGAAGGCAAAAAACGCCAGATCCGCCGGATGTGTGAACAGGTTGGCCTGCACGTAGTGGGTTTGAAGCGCATCCGCATCGGCAACGTGCGCCTTGGGCAGTTGCCACCGGGTAAATGGCGTTACCTGGCCTCGAACGAACAATTCGACTGATTTTATGCAACGCGCTGATGTTCTCCTCGTGGAACGCGGGTTTGCCGCTTCACGCACCGCTGCACAAAGCTTGATTGATGCTGGTCGGGTCACGGCGGATGGCAAGCCGGTCGGCAAATCCAGCTTGAAACTGCCGCCCGACGCCGAAATCAGCATCACGCCGGATGAGGCAGACCGTTATGTGTCACGGGGTGGTCTCAAACTGGCCGGCGCATTGGTGCATACCGGGCTGAATGTCACCGGCATGCTGGCGCTGGATGTGGGCATTTCTACGGGCGGCTTTACGGATTGCCTCTTGCAGGCAGGGGCCCGCAAGGTGATTGGCGTGGAAGTGGGGCACGATCAGTTGCACCCGCGCCTGTTGGCGGACCCGCGCGTAGCCCAGTTTGAGGGCGTGAACGCACGGCACCTGGATGCCACCGTGATTGCACCAGCGCAAGACGGGCCGATTGAACTGGTGGTGGGGGACGTGTCGTTTATCTCGCTGACCCTGGTACTGCCAGCCATTGCCAGCGTGCTGCAGAGCGGCGCGCGGCTGTTGTTTTTGGTCAAACCCCAGTTTGAGGTGGGACCGCAGCGTATCGGCAAGGGCGGTATTGTGCGGGATGACAGTTGCTATCCTGAGGTCGAGCAGAAAATCCGCACGGCTGCCGCGGCCGCTGGGTTTGAGGTGCTCGACTACCTCGCCAGCCCGATCACGGGCGGCGACGGCAACCGCGAATTCTTTATCTACGCGGTATATCGCTGACCGCCCGTCTCAGGCTTTTGCTCTATCTATCTAGCACGCCAGTTTTATTCGGCCGGGCAATTCACCATCCATGGCGTACCAAACCGGTCGACCAGCATGCCAAACCCTTTGGTCCAGAATGTTGCCTGGAACGGCATGGTGATCTTGCCGCCTTCTGCCAGTCCATTGAACATGCGCTCGCCTTGCTCGACCGAGTCGGCATTCAGTGACAGGGTAAAGCCGCTTTTGGTCGCCAGCGCGCGTTCTGGCGGACAATCCGCGGCCATGATCTGCGTGCTGCCGGCCTTGAAATTACAGTGCATGATCTTGTCTGCCCATGCCGGATCTACAGGCTGATCGGCCGGTGCCTCTTTGTAGCGCACCATGAACGTAATCTCGCCACCCAGCACCTTGCCGTAAAAGGCCAGTGCCGCTTCGCAATCACCATTGAAGGTGAGGTAGGGCTGAACTTGCATGATGTGCTCCTGTTGCGTGAATAAAACTGGATAGGGCGGGAATCCCCATATCGCATGTGAATTTTCTCAAACTTGCCAAGTTGAATGCAATGAGAAGTAAGTTTCTGCCAAAATCGGGAAAGCAAATTATATAAATTTCCCCGGGTACGCTCATGCGCCTGATCCGCACGCTGGTTATTGTCTCGTTTGTTTTGTCTGGCGCCTCCGCGCTGGCAGCAACGGTTTCCACGTTTTCCCCCCAGAATGAAGTACGTGAAATCCAGCAGGCGCGGGCCACTTTTTCGGCGCCCATGGTCCGCATGGGCAGCGTCTCTGCCGCAGCCCCTTTCAATGTGGATTGCCCGCAAAAAGGGGACGCGCACTGGATCGATGACCGCACCTGGGTGATGGATTTTCCGCAAGGTGTGCCTGCCGCCACCGCCTGCCGCTTTACGCTTAAGCCAGACCTGCACACCCTCAGCGGAGAGGCCCTGACCGGCCAGCAACAATTCCGTTTTAACACCGGGCCACTGGCAGTTGAAGAAAGCTCGCCCGGTGATGGCGATCTGGTGGATGAAGACCAGACCTTTGCCTTGCGCTTTAACGGGGCCGTAGCCAAGCCGGTGCCCATGTTCTGCCAGGTAGAAGGCTCGCCCGAGCGCTTGCCGGTGCAGCGTGTCAGTGCCGCAGATCGCAGCGCAGTGCTCAAGTACCTGGATTGGGAAAAGCTCACCGCTAGTGTGGATATCGTCACCTGCCGCCAGCGTTTGCCTGCCGGCAAGAAAGTCAAACTGGTACTGACCCGGCCGGGCAGTGCAGAAAAACAAACGCTGTCGTTCAACGTGCGGGAGGCCTTTACCGCAACGCTCAATTGCGAGCGGGAAAACGCCAAATCTGCGTGTATTCCGCTACGCCCGATCACGCTGCATTTCTCGGCCGATGTCTCGCGCAAGCTGGCCGGACAGATTGTGCTGCAAACACCGGATGGCGAGCGCAAACCCGATCTGGGTCATGACCGGGGCGAGATGGTCTATGAGGCCACTTTCAAGCCCCCGTTCTCACCCAATGCGTCTTTCAAGCTCAAGCTGCCGGAGGGCTTTACCGACGCCAATGGGCGTGAACTGGCCAACAAGGGATCATTCCCGCTGTCGTTTGGTACGGCTTCTGCGCCACCGCTGGCCAAGTTTGCCGCTGCACCCTTTGGCATTGTGGAGCTCAACGCCGAGCCCGCCATTGCGGTGACATTGCGCGATGTGGAGGCTGACCTGAATGTGAAACAGATTCAGGTCGGGCTGCAAAGCCTGACCGTGAGTGATGACCAGTCCATGATGAACTGGCTCGCCCGCGTGGAGAGCTGGCATGAGTCGACCGTGATGGTGGGCAAGAACGCGGTCGAAACCCGGCGTTTATCCCTCCTGAAAGGACACACCGGCGTGCAAAGCATGAACGTGCCGACTGCGCCGGACAAAACCGGCAAGTGGCCGTTCTCGGTGGTGGGCATCCCCGCGCCGGAGCCCGGTTTGCATGTGGTGGAGTTGCAATCACATCTGCTGGGCAAATCGTTGTTGGGTCTGGATGCGCCGATGTACGTGCGCACCGCCATGCTGGTGACCAACCTGGGGGTCCACTTCAAACGTGGCCGGGACAACGCCGCCGTCTGGGTGACGACGCTGGATCGTGCCAAACCGGTGGCCGGCGCCCAGGTGAGCGTCTACGACTGCCGCCGCCAATTGCTGTGGCAAGGCAAGACCAATGCCGATGGTGTTGCCCGTATAGACCGGCCGCTAGAAGAGTCCGGCGATTGCCTGAGTAACTCTCTCTCCGGCTTGTTCGTGACAGCCCGCAAGCAGGATGAGAAAGGTCGCAATGACGTCTCGTTTGTGCGTTCAGGCTGGGATCAGGGGATTGAAGCCTGGCGCTTTCCGTACCCCACGGACACCAGCCCGCAACCATCGGTGCGCGCAACC
>JASLES010000496.1 GCA_030151005.1 Silvimonas sp. | reverse complement strand
GGCTAGCGCTCAAGCCAGCGCGATCACCACCCGCTTGTTACGCGCGCCTTTGCTTTCAATCTTTTTCACGCTGACCGGGCCAATCTCACCCGTGCGGGCCACATGCGTACCGCCACAGGGCTGCAAATCCACGCCATCAATGTCGATCAAGCGGATTTCAGGCAAGTGCAGCGGCGGCGTCACCGACATGGTCTTGATCAGTTCCGGCTGCCGCTGCAACGCCTCGCCACTCGTCATTTTTACGCTGACGACATGGTTCTGGTTGATCAACCGGTTCAGTTCAGTCTCGATATGGTCTTTGTCCAGCTCCATCCCTTCTGGCAGGTCAAAATCCAGTCGGCCAGTGTCTGCACTCAGATTGCCGCCGGTGACGCCAGCTTTGATCACCACAGACAGCAGATGCAGACAGGTGTGCACGCGCATATGCCGATGCCGGCGTTCCCAATCCAGCGTCAGCGTAACCTGCGTTCCCGGCGCAAGGCGCGGTGCATCGCTGGCCAGCAGATGCAGGATGTCGCGGGTTTCTTTGTCGCGGCGGGTATCGGTAATCGCCAGCCGCGTCCCATCAGCCAACTGCAGTGTGCCGGTATCTCCCGGCTGCCCGCCGCCCAATGGGTAGAACAGCGTGTCACTGAGCACCAGCCCCTGCTCGTCATGCCGGAGCACAGTGGTGCCTAGCGTTTGCTGGTAAGGGTCGATGTAGAAACGTTCCTGCATGGCGGGTTCTCCGGTGTAGATACATAGCGCCATTGCAGCTTAAGCCGTATCAACCGGGTTTTGCCATGAACAGTGACAAAGCGCTTTTGTGGTTACAGTCGACCAGTCCCGGGTTTCATGATGGGCCTGGTTTCTTTACCTATCAGTGTTCAGCACTTTGCGGTGCGGATGCGTCTTCGTCCTGCGCAAATTCTGAGGGCCGAAACGCGCGGGCATGCTCGTAGACTTCCTGGGCGTGCTCCAGCGCGCCCAATTGCTTGATTTTCCAGGTAGACCAATCAATGCCAAAACGCCACAGCCCCAGGTTGTTGATGGCACCTTCTTCAATCTTGAAATAAGGCTCGTCACAGAAAGGAGTGGTCGGGTTTGCCGGACCAATACCCAAGCTATAAAAACAATAGATGCTCGGCTTCAAATGTATGAAATACGGCATTTTCCATGAGTTATGGCGAAACGGAACCTTGTAGATTTCTTTGGTTTTCAGATCCATCAATTCAAATTGATCGTAACCCGCACCACCAACTTTCGTTCCTTTATTATCTATTTCAACCACGTACACCGACATGATAGCCAATGCCGTGTTTTGAGAATCTGCGGCCCAACCGGGCGCGGTGGACATGGCCAGTATGGTGGCCAGCAAGCCCATTTTGAATAAACTCACCCTGATGTTCCTTGTTATTAATGTGTCGCGATTGCGCCCGGCAAACAGCCCTACCAGAGACCATGATCCGCGCAGCAATTATGCTGGCTCAGGCACCAGCTACTAGAGCGAGCACACAAAATCGCCACGTTTTCGCGGCAATTGCGCAACAATTCAAGGGTGTACCAGGCAAAAGCGGTCAAGCTGCCAGTACAGCCCCCAGCGCCAGGACGGCGGGCAAGGCTTGTACATAAAGGATTTTCTTGCCGACGGTGATGGCACCGTACACGCCTGCCACGATCACACATAACAGGAAGAAGACTTTCACGCCCAGCCCGGCGGCACCCAGCGTCAAGCCCCAGATCAGGCCAGCGGCCAGAAAGCCGTTGTAGAGCCCCTGATTAGCCGCCAGTGTTCTGGATGCCTCGGCAAATTCTGGCGTTAGCCGAAATACCTTGCGACCCAGGGGTTTGGTCCAGAAGAACATTTCCAGCACCAGAAAATACACATGCAAGGCAGCAACCAGTGCGACCAGCACGCCGGCAACATACGGCATGAAACTCCCCTTCTTTTTGATTTTGTTGGTGTGACGTTTGTAATGGTGGTGTTGCTACTGAATCAATAGCCGGCCAGGGCGGTTTCGATATCTGCAATCAAATCACTGACGGCTTCAATACCGACAGAGAGCCGCACCAGGGTTTCCGTGACGCCCTGGCGTTCCCGTTCTTCCGGCGCCAGATTGGCGTGGGTTTGCAGGGCGGGTACGGTGATCAGGCTTTCTACACCACCCAGACTTTCGGCATAAGCAATCAGCCGGGTTTGTTCGATCAACCGCGCCAGCGTACCGACACGATCCACCTCAAACGAGACAATCGCGCCTGCCCCGCCCGCAAATTGCTTGAGCAGCCGATGACCTGCATCGTCGTGCAAACCGGGGTAATAGACCTTTTTTACAAAGGTTTGCTGACCCAGCCATTGCGCCAGGGTCTCGGCCGTGGATTGCTGCTGATCCAGCCGCAGCGCCAGGGTTTTCAGGCCACGCAGCGTCAGCCAGGCATCTTGCGGGCCCAGCACCGCGCCCATGGCGTTTTGCAGATAGCCGATACGGCTAGCAAGCTCCGGGTCACGCACGCTCAATATGCCGGCGATGGTGTCGTTATGCCCGGCCAGATATTTAGAGGCGCTGTGGATGACCACATCCGCCCCCAGTTCCAGCGGGCGCAGCCAGTACGGCGTGAGAAAAGTGTTATCCACCCACAGTTGTACATTGCGCGATTTGGCAAGCTGCACCAGCGCAGGCAGGTCTGGTACTTCCTGCAAGGGGTTGGAGAGGCTTTCAACAATGATGGCTTTGGTATGCGGTGTAATGGCCGCGGCAAAGGCATCTACCTGCGTCACCGGCACATAACTCACACTCAGGCCGAAGCGGGAGAACACCTGATCAAGCAAGCGCTGGGTACCGCCGTAGCAGCCTTCTGCCACCACCAGATGATCACCCTGATTGAACAAACTGAGCGCCGTGCTGATGGCCGCAAGGCCGCTGGCAAACGCAAAAGAAGCCGCCGCGCCATCAAGGCGCGCCATGGTGCTTTCCAGCGCGGCACGGGTAGGGTTACTGCTGCGGCTGTAGTCGTAACCCGTGCTTTGCCCCAATGCCGGGTGGGCAAAGGTGGCAGTCTGGTAAATGGGCATACTGATCGCCCCGGTAACGGGGTCGAGGCTGGAACCGGCCTGGGCCAGTAACGTTCTGATATCGGGCATGTGGGTTCCGCAAAGCGCATGAGGGTCGCGCATCAGTCTATGACACGACGGAGCAGCATAAAGCCTGCCAGCTTTTCCAGGTCTGGCGCTGGATCAGCCCGGGCCTGGCGCTACCTATTGTAGTCAGTCTTTGCTGACCTGCTGACACACGCTGGCAAGGTCGGCACGCTACGTCTGGCGGAATGTGTCTGGCAGGTGCTGTGAATGGTCATGCGCTGGCTTGCCGCAAGGTGATGGCCTGGCGACACAAACTACGCACGGCCCAAGACATGTTGCTGAACAAACTGCGCAATGGCGTCGGTATCGTGATCGCCAATCACGCAGGCCGCATGCGTTTGCACGGCGGTTTCAGCGTTGCCCATCGCCACGCCCAATCCAACGCCTTGCAGCATGGAAATATCGTTGTGGTTGTCGCCAAATGCCACCACTGTGCTGGCCGCAATGCCTTGGGCGGCTAGCCATTTTTGCAGCAAGGCGCCTTTGCTGTTGCCCGCACTGGCGACATCAACGCGGTTTAGTCCGGAGCGCTCGCAAGCCAGGCCAAGTTCAGATTTAACGCGAGCAATAAAGGGCTCAATCCGGCCGTCAAGCTCACTGGAGACCGCGTATTTCCAGATCAACGGCTCGGCCTGAACCAGCGGCAACAGATCGGGCACATGGGTCAGTTCTGGCCGTACGCTGGCCGGCAGCGCAGCCGCCCATACCAACAGATCAGCCAGATGCGGCTCCATATCCTGATAGGCCTGTGCACGCTGCAGATAAAGCAATGCGTGCACGTCGAACTCCCGCGTGAGTTCAAGCACACGCAGTGCCTCGGCCGGGGTCAGCGGCCGGGCAAATTGCGCTTCGTCCCGGATAAAGTCCCAGGCATAGCTGCCATTGCAAGCCAGCAATGGGGTATCCAGGCCCAATTGCTGGTGATAAGGCCTGGCCATGATGTGATGACGCCCGGTCACCATGATCACCGCAAGCCCGGCAGCACGGGCGGCATCAATCGCCGCAATGGACGCCGGCCTGATCTGTAAATCCCGCCCCAGCAACGTGCCATCCAGATCAAATGCCAGCACGCGGTATGGCATCGTCACAGATAGAACTCCATGCCGTTATCCGGGACTTCTACATCCATATGCGGCCAGTCCATATTGGGCGTGCGGTAGGGGTAAAGCGGTTCGCCGCTGGTTTTACGGAACTCGCTGGGGCTGACCCCCACGCGCTTGCGGAACACGCGGGAAAAATACAACTGGTCTTCATACCCCACCGTGCCAGCAATGCGGGCAATGGGGGTGCGGGTACTGTGCAGCAAATGCTTGGCCAGAATAATGCGTTGGTCTTCGCGCCAGCGCAGGATATTCACACCCACCTGATCCCGGAACAAATGCGCCAGACGGGATGGCGACAAACACACATGCCGCGCAATTTCTTCCAGGCCAATTTCTTGCCCCAGATGGCGCGTAATGTACTGGCAGGCTTCCTGCACACGGCTATCAAGCGGCTTGGGCAGGTTTTCCGGCGAGATTTCATAAGCGCGGATCAGCAGGCGTTCCAGCAGGTTGATCGCCAGTTCTTCACTGGTCACCCGGCCTTCACGGTGCGTGCGGTCGATCTGCTGAAAAAGTTCGTCAAACTCGGCCACCAGGGTTTTATCCGGCAATGTCAGCTTGCCCACCTTGCGGATCTGGTCCTGCCATTTCAGCCACGGCGCCCAATAGGCGCGCGGGCGGAAATAAATCCAGCGGTGATACCAGTTGGGGCTGGCCGGCGCGCGGCCGTAGTAATGCACGGTTTCTGGCGAGAACAGCAACATATCGCCCGGATTGACGTAAAACGCGTCGTCCCCATCGAACACCTTGCCCTGCCCCGCTACCGTCATATTGATGATGTAGCCCTGCATGCCCTTGGGCCGGTCGATGATGAAGTCCAGCGGCCCGTTCTCGATGATCGGGGTGATCCCCGCAACAAGGTACAGATTGAAGGAGTAACCCGGCATCAGCGGGTCAAGGTTCTGTTTGGTAGCAGGTGGGTCTAGATGTTGCGGTTGCATGGGCAGCCTTTTGTTTGCGCCTTCGGCGCGGTGTGATGCTGATACTTTGGTGGCAAAGAAGCTGCTGTTTGCCTTCTACCTTGCCATTCCTGCGCAAGCAGGAATCCAGCTGCATTCCTTGCAAGGACAGGAACGTTGCCCCATCCATTATTTCGTCATTCCGGCGCAGGCCGGAATCCAGTCAGGCAGCCGCAGGTGGCCTTTTTACCGGCCGTAGGGTGGATTCGGAGCGTTAGTGACAATCCACCGTGACGGCTGCACAACCTGAAAACCTGTTAGCGCCTGACGGCGCGGTTGTTTTTGATACCCGGGGTGCCGGGCCCACGTTACTTTTCTTTGCCTCGCCAAAGAAAAGTAACCAAAAGAAAGGCGACCCAGCCTGGCGGCCCTCCGGGCTTCCCTCGGTTGGTCGGGAGCCTGGGGTCTCCCTCCACGCCCTCGGCGCTTGGCTTTTATGGGGAAGGAAAATCAACCCCAACTTCAACCCCAACTTCAAAAACAGTGACTAGCACTAGCACTAGCACAAGCCACGAACGCTCAAACCCGCGTTGCGCTCTTTTGTTTGTACCGGTCAAAAATCACCGCTGCCAGCAAAATCAGACCACGGACGACGTACTGCGCAAAGGGCGAGATATTCAACAGGTTCATGGCGTTTTCCACCGTGCCCAGAATCAGCACGCCGGCCACCACGTAACTGATCTTGCCCACGCCCCCCTTGAGCGAGACGCCGCCCAGCACGCAGGCGGAGATCACGGTCAGTTCCAGACCCAGCGAGGTCATCGGCTGGCCAGAGGTCATGCGGGAGGCCAGGACCACGCCGGCAAAGGCGCTAATCACGCCAGAGAGCGTAAAGATGGCGATCTTGTTGCGTACCACGTTCACGCCAGCCAGGCGCGCGGCTTGTTCGTTGCCGCCAATGGCCAGCGTGTTACGGCCGAACAGCGTGCGACGCATGACAAAGCCGAATACCGCAAAGCAGATCACGGTAATCCAGACCGGTGCCGGCAGGCCAAACCAGTTGGTGTTACCCAGCGCAAAGAAGCTCTCTTCCGACACGCCCACGGCCTTGCCGTCCGAGATGATGTACGCCATGCCGCGGGCAATCTGCATGCTGGCCAGCGTGGTGATCAGCGCGTTAATGCCCAGCCAGGCCACGATCACGCCGTTGAGAAAACCAAACACCAGACCCGTCGCCACGCCCGCCAGTACGCCCATGGTGACGCTGTTGGTCATGTTGATGACGGTGGCACACGCCACGCCGGCACACGCCACGACCGAGCCCACAGAGAGGTCAAAGTCCCCGGCCGCCAGGCAAAACAGCATGCCGCAGCCCACCATCCCGGCCAGCGAGACCGCTAGCCCCAGACCACGCATGTTCTGGAACGACAAGAAATTGGGCACCAGCGCGGAACAGGCAATAAACAAGACGAGGAACACCAGCAGCATGCCGTAGGTGTCCCACAGACGCGCAAACGCCGAGCGCCCGGGGGCCAGGGTGATTTCCGGCACACCCACCGCCGGGTTAACTGTAGCTTTGGACATTTCAACTTTCCTTCAAATGCAAATGGCGGGAATAAACCGGCGGTGCGATCAGGCCACTTCGACGGTTTGGGCCGGCTGACGCAACATCGCCAGTGCCAGCGCTTTTTGTTCTGTGGCTTCGTCGTGCAACAACTCGCCGACGATACGGCCCTCACGCATGATGACCACACGGTCTGCCAGGCCCAGTGCCTCCGGCAGGTCGCTGGATGCAAACAGGATGGAAATCCCGTGTTCGGCCAGGTCGTACATCACGCGGTAAATTTCGTGCTTGGCGCCCACGTCGATGCCACGGGTGGGTTCGTCCAGCAACATGACCTTCATGTCTTCCGACAACCAGCGACCCAGAATGGCCTTTTGCTGATTGCCACCCGATAGGTTCATGATCAGTTGCTGGTCAGATGGCGTGCGGACATTCAATTCCTTGACCATCTTCGCGCCGTTGGCGCGTTCCCAGCTTTCGTCAATGAGGCAACCGCCCTTCACCGTACGGCGCCGGGCGCTGATGTTGATGTTGTCCCGCACCGAATGCACCGGCACGATGCCTTCTGCCTTGCGGTCTTCCGGACACAGCATGATGCCGGCCGCAATGGCGTCACCCGGGCGGCGGATGCGCAGCACCTGGCCATCCACACTCACCTGCCCGGCAAACACGGGCGCGCCACCAAAGATGGCTTTCATTAACTCGGACCGGCCCGCGCCCACCAGACCAAACAACCCGACGATCTCGCCCCGGCGTACTTGCAAAGAGGCCGGCTCACGCAGGCCGGGCGCCAGCACATCACGCACATCCAGCCGCACTTCGCCGTGCTCACGCGGGCGGTAATCGTAGATATCGCCCAGTTCACGACCGACCATGGCTTGTACCAACTGGTCGTGCGTGACCGTGGACATATCGTTCCAGGTGTTCACATAGCGACCGTCCTTGAACACGGTCACGGCGTCGCACATGCGGAAGATTTCTTCCATGCGGTGCGAGACGTACAAAATCACGCGGCCTTCGGCCTTCAACTCATTGATGACCCGAAAGAGTTGTTCGATCTCGCGCGCAGAGAGCGAACTGGTAGGCTCATCAAACGCAATGATGCGGGCATTGCGGGTCAGCGCCTTGGCGATTTCCACCATCTGCCATTGCGCAATCGACAGACGCCGCAACGGGGTTTCCGGGCTGATATCCATACCCAGATAGCTGAGTTTTTCTGCGGCCATGCGCGAGAGCGCGGCGCGATCCACCACGCCAAAGCGGTGCGGCAATTGGCCCAGATAGATGTTCTCTGCCACCGTCATGTCCGGTGCCAGATGCAATTCCTGATAAATGATGGCCACGCCGGCCTTGAGCGCATCCTGGGCGTGGTTGAACTGGACGGGCGCGCCGTCAATCTCGATCTGGCCGCTGCTGGGCTGGTACATGCCCGAGAGTATTTTCAGCAGCGTGGACTTGCCGGCGCCATTCTCGCCCATCAGGGCATGCACCGATCCTTGCTGGCAACCAAAGGAGATGTCCTGCAGCGCTTTCACGCCAGGAAACACTTTGCCAATGCCCTTGAACGCCAGATACGGTTTTGCGGATTCAGTCATACGTGCTGCTCGCAAGAAGCCAGGCAACATCCCCGGCCTCATCAAATGTCATCAAATGCATGTCACCCGAAGCGCGCCATCTGGTTTGCTCCGGGTAACAAAAGACCAGGTCATGCGGGCCGCAGGGTGGATTTGGCAGTTCGTGCCGGATCCACCCTGCGGCCACATCGACTTACAGGCCCTTCTTCTTCAGCTCGTCTTTGTAGTTGTCGCGAGTAATCAGCACCACATCGCTCACTTCGGTGAACTTGGCCGGTGCCTTACCGTTGGCAACCCACTCATGCAGCATCTTGATGGACTGATAGCCGTGAACGTCCGGGCTAGGCAGCAAAGAGCCATAGAAACCGGTGGCTTGCGCCTTGCCCAGTTCGTTCTTGGCATCCACGCCGTTGATACCCACACCGATCACGTTCGGAGCCTTGAAGCCCTGACCTTCCGTAGCGCGAACGCCACCCAGCACGGTGTTGTCGTTCATGCCGATCACCAGCCAGTTCTTCACATTCGGGTGTTGCACCAGCATGGAGTTGGCGGCATCCAGCGCACCCGGGATGTCGTTGGACTTGGTCGGTACGGTGTAGATCTGGCCAGCCGGGAAGCCATCAGCCTTCAGTGCGCTCATGGAGCCATCGGTACGGCGGCGTGCGGTATCCAGTTCGTTGGCAGTAATGGCCAGCACACCGGTGTCCTTCACGTTCCAGTTCCGCTTTTTCATTTCTTTGTACAGCTCTTGACCTTGACGCTCGCCCACCTTGGAGGCGGCCATCATCAACAGCGGTACTTCAGTCATCGGCTGACCCTTGGCGTTGACGAACTGATCGTCCACGGTCACCACTTTCAGACCCAGGGCGTTGGCCTTGGCCATGATGGCCGGGCCCAGTTTGGGATCAGGCGTGCAGATCACAAAGCCCTTGGCGCCGCTGGCAGCCAGGGTGTCGATGGCGTTCAGGGTTTTCTCGCCGTCCGGTACGGCGATCTTGATGACTTCGAAACCCATATCCTTGCCGGCTTTCTCGGCAAATGCCCATTCAGTCTGGAACCAGGGCTCTTCCGGCTGCTTGACCAGATAACCCAGTTTTTCTGCGGCGTACGCACTGCCCACTGCACCGAACATTACACAGCTCAAAGTGAGCAATTTGACCATTTTGTTCATATCTGACTCCGTTATATTTGCGTTTCGCTATAGGTCGTACCTGGAACAACGTACTTACAAATACCAGCCACTTAGCCGTGCGATGCAGCAAACATGCGGATACAGAGTCGCTTTTTTTACTGCCGGCTGAAGTTGTGGCGATTATATGGCCGGGTTTTTCGTAGCGACTTAGTCCAAATTACAGTTTAGCGACTTAATCCATATGTTCGGCAAGAAAGTGCGGGTTTGTCCATGCCGGACTGGGTCAGATACCACACAAAGGGGTTTTGTCCATATTCTTGACCAGCGCCTCCTTATAGACCTTGGCCGCAGCGCCCTATTCTTCGGGAAAACCTGAACAGCCACCCGAAAAGGCGCACTTCTTCATGTCAGTAGATATATCCATAGGTCTGGACTTTGGTAGTGACTCTGTCCGCGCGCTGGCGGTCGATTGTCACACCGGGGCCGAACTGGCCACCGCCGTTGCGTACTATCCGCGCTGGAGCAAAGGCGAATTTTGCGTGCCGACGGCCAATCAGTTTCGTCATCATCCGCTCGACTACATCGAGTCCATGCAGACGGCGGTACGCAATGTCGTGGCCCAGTTAAGCCCGGCCCAGCGAGATAGCATCAAGGGTCTGGGCGTGGACACCACCGGCTCTACACCCGCGCCAGTCAACGCTTCCGGCGAGGTATTGGCTCTGACGCCAGCCTTTGCCGACAACCCCAATGCCATGTTCGTACTGTGGAAAGACCACACCGCCATTGCCGAGGCTGAAGCCATTACCAGGCTGGCACGTGAAGGCAGTGCAGCCGGTTTGTACCCGGATTACACGCGCTACATTGGCGGTATTTACTCTTCTGAATGGTTCTGGGCCAAGGCATTGCATGTGTCCCGCGCTGATCCGGCCGTGGCCAAAGCAGCCACCAGCTGGGTGGAGCTGGCCGACTGGGTACCAGCCCTGTTGAGTGGCACCACGCGCGCCGATCAACTCAAACGTGGTCGTTGTAGCGCCGGGCACAAGTCCCTCTGGCATGAAAGTTGGGGCGGCGTACCAGGCAAGGCCTTCCTGAACAAGCTCGACCCTTTGTTGCTGGAACACCTGGACCAGCCGCTGTTTACCGACACATACACTGCGGATGTCCCGGTTGG
>JASLES010000482.1 GCA_030151005.1 Silvimonas sp. | reverse complement strand
ATCCTCAAGTTCAAGGTGATTGACGTGCAGCGGCGGCGCTACAAAGACCCGCTGCATATCCACCCACAACTGGACGAAGAAAACGACCTGTCGGACTTTGACACGCTGTTCGACAAGACCGGGCACTGGGGCAGCGAGGGCCCGCGCCACTGGGCGCACCCGGATGCCAGCCTGCAAGACAAACAGTTCTGGCACACCTTTGAAGCCTGCCGCAAAAACATGCCCGCCCGCACCGCGCTGGTTTTTTGCCTGCGTGAAATTACCGGGCTGGAAATCGAGGCGATCTGTCAGCAATTGGAGATCACCACGACTAACTGCTCAGTACTGTTGTATCGCGCGCGCATGGCGCTGCGTTTGTGTCTGCAAAAAAACTGGTTTGATGACGAGGTAGCGGGGTGAACCCTGCTATCCATAAGGAATATCCATAATGTTTGGCGCCTGCCGGCAAGCAAGCCGCTTGCTGTCCAAGTCTCAAGACATGCCACTGACTTTTGGTGAGCGCCTGAAACTGCGCTACCACTTGGCCCTGTGCGACAAATGCCGCGAGTTTTCCCGGCAACTGGACCTCTTGCGCCGTTTTGCCCGCCAGGGTGACGAGCAAGCCCAGTCCGATGTTTGATGTGCGTCTGACCGCTTTACCCCGAGGTACCCATGTCTGACTCTCACCCCTTGCTGGCGGAACTGGCCACGCTACTTGATCCTGCCGGGATACTCACTGGCGATGCCACTGCCGGCTATATGATCGACGGCCGGCGCCGTTACCACGGCCGCAATCTGGCAGTGATCCGGCCACGCAGCACCGAAGAAACGGTTGCAGTGGTCAAAGCCTGCGCCCGCCATAAGGTGCCCATGGTGCCGCAAGGTGGCAACACCAGCCTGTGTGGTGCGGCAACGCCAGACGAGAGCGGCCACAGCGTGGTCATCAGCATGGAGCGCATGAACCGGGTGCTGGCGGTGGACGAGGGCAATAACACCATCACGGCCCAGGCTGGCGCCATTATCGCCGACCTGCAAAGTGCAGCGCTGAATGCCAAACGTTTGTTCCCGGCCGACTGGGGCGCCAAGGGCTCGGCCCGTGTCGGTGGTGCGCTGGGCACCAATGCTGGCGGCCTGAACGTGCTGCGCTACGGCAATATGCGTGAGCTGACGCTGGGGCTGGAGGTCGTGCTGGCGGATGGCCGTGTCTGGAATGGCCTCAGAGGCCTGCGCAAAGACAATACCGGCTACGACCTCAAACAACTGTTCATCGCCTCTGAAGGCACGCTGGGCATCATTACCGGCGCAACCTTCAAGCTGTTCCCGCTGCCAACCGCGCAATGCACTGCGCTGATTCCGGTGGCCGACCCGCAAGGCGCGGTAGACCTGTTGCGCGGTCTGCAGCATGAACTGGGTGATCGGGTCACCTCATTTGAGCTGATCTCCCGCCGCTGCTGGGAATTACTGGCCCAATACTGCCCGGAACTGCCCAAACCCTTTGCAGAACTGCCGCAATGGACCGTGCTGGCGGAAGTCTCTGACGGTGGCGCGGATGATCACTTGCTGGATCGTTTTGCCGATGCTCTGGATCAGCTTGGCAGCGCCGAGCACGCACTGGTGGCGCAGAGCCGCGCTGACGCCAGCGACTTCTGGGCGCTGCGTGAAGCCATTCCGGAAGCGCAAAAGCGCAAGGGCGTGAGTATCAAGCAGGACATTGGCGTGCCAACCTCCGCTTTCCCGCAGTTTCTGCGTGAGGCCGAAGCGGCACTCAAAGCGGGCCTGGGCGAGGCCGATATCATTGCCTTTGGTCACCTTGGCGATGGCAACCTGCACTACAACGTGTTTCTGGCCGATGTATCCAGCGGCGCGTATCAATATGAAGCGCAGATCAATGACATCGTGTACGAGATTGTGCAGCGTCATGGCGGTACAATCTCTGCCGAACATGGTATTGGCCAGCTCAAACGCAATCTGTTGCCGCGTTACCGCAGCGATGTGGAAATGGCACTGATGCACCAGATCAAGACCGCGCTGGACCCCGACAACCTGATGAACCCTGGCAAGCTGCTGGCCGACTGACCCGACGAACCCAACCCTGCTGGCGCCGTGACGCGCGGTGTACAGACCGCGCTTCGTGTACCGCGCCAGCATCGTTACACCGGGCTGTATCCGCCGCGTTGATCCCTACCCGGATCAAACCCGCCGGCCGCGCCCCCCAATTGACCCTTTGGTGCCCGCAATGCTGACTCTCTCTACTGCTTTTGACTCTGGCGCAATCGACGTCATTGATCTGGCTGATCACGCCAACATCCGCCTGAACCTGCGGCCAGACAACGCCTCTGAATTCAAACAGTGGTTCCACTTTCGCCTTGCCGGTACGGCATTTCGGGAATGTGTAATCCACATTGAGAACGCCGGCCAGTCTGCTTACCCCGGCGGCTGGGACGGCTACAGCGCGCGCGCCTCTTACGACGGCATTGAGTGGTTCTGCGTCCCGACTGAATACGAAAACGGCGTGTTGACCATCCGCCATCAGCCGCAGCGCGACATGGTGTACTACGCCTATTTCGAACCGTACTCGTGGGAACGTCACCTGCAAATGCTGGGTCATGCTCAATACTCGCCCGATTGCGTGGTGCGTGAACTGGGCCAGACCATCGATGGCCGCCCGCTGGATCTGCTGCGCATCGGCACGCCAGAGGCCGGCAAACACAAGGTCTGGGTCATTGCACGGCAACATCCCGGCGAAACCATGGCCGAATGGTGTGCAGAAGGCGTGATCGGCAGCCTGCTGGACCCGCAGCATGCGGTTGGCCGCGCCCTGTTGAACAAGGCGGTGTTCTACATCGTGCCCAATATGAACCCGGATGGCGCCGTGCGCGGCAACCTGCGTACCAATGCTGCGGGCACTAATCTGAACCGGGCCTGGCAAGCACCAAGTATGGAAACCAGCCCGGAAGTATTCCTGGTGCGCCAGGCGATGCAAGAGATCGGCGTGGATGCCTTTTTTGATCTGCACGGTGATGAAAGCATTCCGCACAACTTCGTCGCCGGCTGCGATGACAACCCGTCGTTCTCGGCGCATCAACGCAACCTGGAAGAGGCTTTCAAACAGCTGTGGGTCGCCGTCTCGCCGGACTTCCAGACCGAATACGGCTACGGCCCCAGCCAGTTTGGCCCGGAAACGCTGACCCTGGCGACCAACTGGGTGGGTGATCAATTTGGCTGCCTGGCGTTCACGCTGGAAATGCCTTTCAAAGACACAGCCAACCATCCAGAACCGGATGTGGGCTGGAATGGTGAGCGCTCGTTGCAATTGGGGGCATCCATGCTGACCGCGCTCAACGGCGTGATCGGTCGCCTGCGCTGATACAAGATGGCCTTTGCCCAAACAACCCGGCCGTGTGCCGGGTTGTTTTTTGCCCGGACTGCCAACTGCGTGCACCAGCTGTGGTTCAGCACGCATCCGCCTGTTTACACTGGCTAGCTTGATCCCTTTATCCTGGGTCTTGTCATGCAACTGCCTGAACACTTGCGTCCACTCGCCATGCGTTTTCTGTGCGGCCTACCGCTGGAAGTAGCAAAGATAGACGGCTTTTATGCCGAAGTCTGGCTATTGCGTGGCCCGCAACACCAAGAGGCGGTGTTCAAATGCTTCCGCCAACCGGGCAATGCTTCACGTGAAACATTAGCCCTGCACACCTTGCGCGCGGCAGGCGGCGCGGTATTGCCACAGGTTTTGGGCGAGGGTCAGGATGAAACCGGGCGGGAGGTGCTGGTGCTGGA
>JASLES010000466.1 GCA_030151005.1 Silvimonas sp. | reverse complement strand
CGCATGTTGTTTGGCGGCCGCATCAGCAATGGCAAGGCGGACCCGCAGGCGTTGATCCCGCAAATGCAGCAACGCCTGGGCGATGTGTTTGAGCCGCTGGCACGTGCCAAAATCGAATATGACTGGGGCGGGTTTGTGGATGTCAGCATGAATCGTGAACCGGATTTTGGCCGGGTGGATGAGAACTTCTATTACTTGCAAGGGTTCTCGGGGCACGGCGTGGCACTGACGGGGATTGCCGGGCAGATGGTGGCTGACGCCATTGCCGGGCAGGCATCCCGGTTTGATTTGTTTACGCGGCTGAAACATTTTCCGTACCCCGGCGGGGCGGCGATGCATGGGACGTGGTTACGGTTGGGGGTTTGGTATCACCAGTTGAGGGAGATGGTTTAGCCTTGGCGATAATCCACTGTGGCTGATTGAACACCTGAACCGCTGTTAGCGCCTGACGGCGCGGTGGTTTTGATACCGGCGGTGGCCGGGGCACGTTACTTTCTTTTGCTTCGCCAAAAGAAAGTAACCAAAGAAAAGGCGACCCCTGCGACAGCGCCCGCTACGCGGGTTCCCTGCGCTTCTCGCGTGGCCCGGCAGGCTCGGGAACTCGCTACGCTCAGACACCCCTCACCGAAACCCCGGGCCCCGCTGCGATGCTCGGCGCTGCCGGAGGGGAGGGACGTCAAAAGCAACGGCAACCTCAAAAGCAACCCCAACCTCAAAAGCAACCCCAACCTCAAAAGCAACCCCAACCCTGCAAACCGTCCGTACGCAAGAATGATTTACCTCGCCCACCACATCGTCATTCCCGCGAAGGCGGGAATCCAGTCCGCAGCCCGACGGGCTGCTTACGATGGATTGTCGCCACGCTCCGAATCCACCCTGCAAAACTGATCGGTATGCATACGTCGCAGCTGGATTCCGGCTCAAGGTCGGAATGACGAGTCAGTGGGGTACGTGTTGCATTGGCTGTTGCTGTTGCTGCTGCTGTTGGTTTTGACTTTCCTCCCCCATAAAAGCCCAGCGCCGAAGGAGGGAGGGAGACCCAGGCTCCCGACCGACTGAGGGAAGCCCGGAGGGCCGCCCGGCTGGGGTCGCCTTTCTTTGGTTACTTTCTTTGGCGAAGCAAAGAAAGGGACGTGCTCCCGCCACCGCGGGTATCAAATGCTTTTCACAACCGCGCCGCAAGGCGCTAACAAACACTGTTCCAGGCAAACCACTCAAGCCTCCCGCAACCCCAACCCGCCCCCCGCTTCCCCCCCATAAACCGCAAATCCGCTCTTGCCATTGTGCTTGATGTGATACATCGCCTTGTCCGCGCACTGCACAAGTTGCGTCAGATTATTGCCGTGCTCCGGGTACAGGCTGACTCCAATACTCGCTCCCAACTGAAACGTATAACCACCAGCTTCAATGGGCAGTAACACGTGATCGAGCAGTTTCCTTGCCATCTCTTCCACCTGAAACTCCTGCGTAAACTGCGTGCCGATCACCACAAATTCATCCCCACCCACGCGGGCGCAGATGTCGGTGCTGCGGGTGCAGTCTTTCAGGCGCTGCGCCATGGCTTTGAGCACTTCGTCCCCCACGGCATGGCCGGCCTTGTCATTCACTGGTTTGAAGTTATCCAGATCAATATAAAAAATAGCGACGATATGATGCGGCCGGGTCGCCAGTAACAGCGCCTGATCAAACAGGGTGGTCATGTAACGCTGGTTGTTCAGGCCGGTTAGCGGGTCCAGAAAGGCCATGTCCAGCGCGCGTGCTTCAGATTCCAGCAAACGCTTCTGAAACAACGACAGCACGGCAGTCAGCAGCGATAAATACTGCGCCAGCGTCAACATGGCACCGATGGCAAAGCCGGTGATCGCCCAGGCCGGGTGACGCTGGATGAACACCGGGGCTGTCAACCAATGGGCAGCAAGGGCCAGACAGGCCAGCGCCGCAACTTGCAGCGATAGCCCCGGCACCACCTTGTGATGCCGGAAGATCAGCCATGCCGCGCAAGCCAATAGGCCGGTATTGACCAGCGAGTAACCGGCAATCCGGACAAAGCCAGCAAATTCTCCTACCCAGGCGATCGCCAGCCAAAGCTCTGCCAGACCGGCGATGATCCAGAACCAGCGGGTGCTGATTTGCAGATTCAGAAACCGCACGATGCCGGTCAGCATCAAGGGTTTTTCCAGCACGATGAAGATGGCATATGCCGTGATGATCAGGCGGGAGTCGCCCGTATAGAGCAGCGCAAAATAGAGTAGTCGCGCAAAAAAGGCGCAGGAAATCGACAACGCCCACCAACCGGCGCCAGGGTTGGTGCGCTGGATCTGGCTTGCCCAGGTAAACATCAGGGCGAAGACAAAATAGATCGTAAAGCCGAAGGTATGTACCACTTCGTCAGACATCATCGCCCCCCAACTGCATCAGCCGGGCTTTTTGTCCCGCAGGTCGGGCCAGCCCTGACTGCCAGTATAGTGAAGCGCTGCTAAGACGTTGAACCCATAGCGGTTTTTTGCAAGAACCGATACAGCTCGGGCGATTGGGCATGTGCCACGTTAAAGCGCATCCACGGTGTAGCAGACTGGTCTGGCTTGAACAGATAGCCCGGCGCCAGCAGCATGCCCTGACGGGCGGCATCGGCCACCAGCGCGTGCATGTCGGTCTCCGGCGGCAGGCCCGCCCAGACAAACATGCCACCAGCGGGTCGATGGAACAGGTGCAAGCCGCACGCGGTCAGCGCATCGCCCACTTGTTGCTGGGCTTCAGACAACCGCGCCCGCAGGCGGGTGAGGTGAGAGCGGTGGTTGCCTTCTACCAGAATGGCGTGAACCAGTTGTTCATTGATCTCGGACGTGGTCAGGCCCTGCGCCATTTTGGCGAACACCAGTTTTTCTGCCAGCGCGTGATCGCAGGCAATGAACCCCACCCGCAAGCTCGGAGAGATCGTCTTGGAAAAACTGCTGATATGAACCACCCGCTGTAATTGGTCCAGCGCGGCCAGGCTGTGCGCGGTGGCGGGGTGCAGGTCGGCAAAGATATCGTCTTCTACCACGTAAAAATCGTATTGACCGGCCAACTGCAAAATGCGGAAAGCCGTCGCCGGGGAACAACTGGCTCCGGTCGGGTTTTGCAAATTGGTGTTGGTGAAAAACGCCTTGGGTTTGTGTTGTTCTGCTGCCCGCTGCAACGCCTGGGTATTGGGCCCTTGCGGCGTGAACTCAATGCCGACGATGTTCACGCCCATATGGCGCAAAGTCGGTAGCAGATTGCAATAACCGGGGTCATCCACCAGCACGGTATCGCCCGGTTGCAACAGTGTGCGGGCGATCAAGTCCAGTGCGTGGCTGGCTCCGTGTGTGAGGATGATCTGTTCGGGCGCGGCGTCGATATTGCGTGCGGCCAGTTGGGTCTGGATTTGCTGGCGCAGTGGCGCATAACCATAAGCATGGCCGTAACGCGCAAAGGCATTGGGCTGACGGCGGGAGAGGGTGGCCAGACCGTGTTTGATGCCATCAGTAAACAGC
>JASLES010000430.1 GCA_030151005.1 Silvimonas sp. | reverse complement strand
GGATCGCGTCTTTACTGCGGGCCCGGATGCGCAATTACTCGCCGGAAGCATTGGAAGGCGTGCAAGAACGGCTGTCCGTCGTTCTTTCGAAGCTTGAAAATACCGCCGATGGCCAGACTGCTGTTCATCCTGAACGGTTTGATATCCTCGTTGTTTGTGGGGACGATCAACTCCGTTTCATGAAGACGATGATCAGTTTTGCCGGGCAAAATTACCTGAACTGGGAATGCATCGTTCTCGATGAAGGTCAGCAGGATTGGTTGCCTGCATGTCTGGAATTCGTCAAGCAGACTTGTCCAGATCTGGCTGTGCGTGTCATCCGCCGAGATAGTAAGGATCGCCCGGCCAATTTCAATCAGGCGCTTGCGACAGGTGCTGGTGAATTCGTGATGGTATTGCAGGCAGGAGACGTGCTGGAGGCGGGCGCCCTGCGGCAAGTGCACTGGTTGTTTCAAGAGCAGCCTGATGCCGGGATGTTGCTGCTCAATCAATCCGCAACCCAGGCAGTTGCCGGTGCCGCCGCTTTCGAGGTGGTGGATGAGGCTGCCTCTCTTGCTGGGGCAATCACTTCGGATTTTAGACTGGCATATCGGCGCCAGCTATTTGATCGGCTCGGTGGTTATCCGGCCGGGAGTCAGTTGGGCTGGCTACAGCAAGAGTTGGCACTACGAGCCTTGTTTATGGCAGCAGGTCTGGTCCGGACCAATATGAATATGCTGCTGGAAACAGGAGAGACCACGTTTCGCCCGTTTATCGCCGGGTTTGAAGGTGCGGTTCGCGACGCGATTTTCCAGTTTCTTCACCCGCATCTGGCAACAGCAACCCAGCTTGTCGGTGCTGGCATAACGCTTGTGCAGGACCCGTCGGCGTGGGGCGATCAAGCGCGGGCCGAGTTTGCAAAGGTGCCATCTTGTGGTGCGGCTCATTCCTTATGTTGGTTGCTGCCACGCACAGAGAAACCCCAGTCGGCGGTGGCTATTCCATCGGACGATGCCTTTGGTAGTCACAGCAAATATTGTTTTACCGTCATTCTGACCACGTTCAACAGACCTTATTTGTTGCGCGACGCGCTCGATAGCCTTGCGGCACAGTCATTCCGGGATTTCGAAGTCATTCTCATCAATGACTTTGGCGAGCCGGTAGAGCATCTGCTGAATTATGAATTCCCGATTACTTATATCCGGTTGGGAAAAAACGGCGGACTGCCCGCTGCGCGTAATGCTGGTCTGGCATTGGCCAGGGGCGACAATATTGTTTATCTGGATGATGACGATATTTTCATGCCGGATCACCTTGGCATGGTTGCTGCTACGCTGGCCAATCGGCCGGATACCGTGGTGTACACCGACGTAGTGTATGTCCAGGAACGCCTTGAAGACGGCAAGCGCCACGAATTGGGGCGTCAGTGGCCTCAGCCTCACGACGAATTTTCTCGCCAACGACTGTTTGTACGAAATTATATTCCGGTTAACACCTTGAGCCATCCGCGCAAGGCGCTGCAAAAAACCGGGCTTTTTGATGAAACGCTGACGGCCATGGAAGATTGGGATCTGTGGCTTCGATTGGCAAAACATTACGAATTTGTTCATGTACGGCAAGTGACCGTAGAAGTGCATATGCGCCCCAGTTCCAGCGGGGATCATATGCAAAGCCGGGAACAGAAAAACTTTGCCGCTATTGTTCGTCGCTTGTACGAACGACATGGCAATCTGGATGATCCATCGTTGCAACCTGGGCGTGAAGAATATCTGGCCCAACTCGATTCCATCCAGGGTGGACAACCAGGTGGCGCGGCGCCGACACCTCCTCAGCTCACTTACCCGATCTGGTTGCAACAGCGCACGCTATCCATGAATGAAGCCCGGATGATAGACCAGCATTCGGCGGTGTGCGGGTCGCAGTCTGTGCGGCTTTATATCATTGATAGAGTCGGCAATATGGAGGCGTTGGCAGCCTCTCTCTCGGCCGTTGCCCAGCAATTTCATAAAGCATTGATGCCCGTCATGGTGTCGCCACTCCCTGACCCCGCGACCGGCGGTGGCGTTCGCTGGCTGCAATCCGAAGACGGTTATCGTGCGGCGCTGGCAGATCTGGCCGAACAGCCAGATGTCGACTGGGCCGGTTTTATCGAGGCGGGTGATCGCCTTACCCGGCAAGGACTCTTGCTGGGGCTGCTGAAGCTGGGGGCTGATTCTGCATGCCAGGCTATTTATTGGGATGATGACTGGCTGGATGAACATGCCGAGCCGGCTATGCCACGTTTCAAACCGGATTACAGCCCGGACCTGATGCGCGCGATGCCTTATGCGGATGGGCTGCTGTTGGCTCGTTCGCAGACGGTACTGAAGGTGGCCGAGAACAAACCGCTGGAAGCCGGCGCTGAGCAAATTGATCTGATTTTCCGGATTCATGAGCATGCTGGCACGGCTGCGATTGGTCACGTTGCCGAGCCGGGTTGCCATTTGATGCAATGGCCCTGGCGGGCCATTGATGACCAGGGGAGGGCGAGTGCCTTTGCCCGCACAGTGCGCGATCATCTTGAACGCTCACAGTCTCCGGCTCAGCTTGCACCAGGTCTGCTGCCAGGCACTTTGCATGTCAGGTATCAGTTCTCCTCCAGCCCCTTGGTCAGCATTGTGGTGCAGAGCAAAAACCAGTTTGCGCTTCTGTCACGCTGCGTTGAAAGCGTATTGGGCAAGACTGCGTATGCCAATTACGAACTGCTGATTATCGACAGTGGCAGCGTAGATGCAGATGCTCAGACTTTCCTGAACGGCCTGGAAGAAATGGCTAACCCCAAAATCAGGATATTGCGCTACCCGCATTCAGCCAACGCTTCTGCTATTAACAACTTCGGGGTACAAAACGCACGCGGTGAATACGTCGTGCTATTGAGTTTTGACTCGATGGTGTTGAAGGAAGATTGGCTTGATGAACTGGTTATGCATGCCCAACGCCCTGAGGTCGGCGTCGCGGGGGCGCGTATCTTGTATTCCGACGGGCGTATCCAGCATGCGGGCATGGTGCTGGGGCTACGCGGCCCGGCGAGTCGTGCATTCATTGGCCAGCCCAGGGAAGAACGCGGCTACATGAATCGGCTGCAGGTGACTCAAAATTACTCGGCGGTGACCGCTGCGTGTTTAATCCTGCCTCGTGATCTCTACCTGAAAGTCGGCGGCATGGATGAAGGGGATTTCAAAGCCACTTATAACGATGTCGATCTGTGCCTGAAAGTGCGCGATGCCGGGTACCTGGTGGTCTGGACGCCATTCGCAACACTGTTGCAGGAAGGCGATGAGACAGAATTGCAAATTGATCCTGCATCACAAGACGCCAGACGCAAGAGGCTGAAGAACGAGCAGGATGCCATGCATGGCAAGTGGATGAGGAAAATTGCCCGCGATCCATACTACAACCGCAATTTGCTGGCGCACGGGAGTGGTTTTGAGATTGAGCATCGGCGTCTCGTGGCATTTGAGCCCATCTCCTGGAAACCGCCGATGCGCGCCCTGGTGCATCCGGCCGACCAGATGGGGTGTGGTCACTACCGGATGATCCAGCCATTCCTGGCGCTTGAAGAAGCGCAAATGGTATCAGGCGGGCTGACCAACGAGCTGATGGCGCCGGTCGATCTGGCGCGTATTGATGCCGACGTGCTGGTATTTCAGCGGCAGATCTCCAATGAGCAAATAGACTTCCTGGCACGGGCGCATAAATTTTCCGGGGCCTACTGTATTTATGAACTGGATGACTACCTGCCCAATTTGCCAATCAAGAGTGCGCACCGCGAGCACATGCCAAAAGATGTGCTCAAACAGTTAAGACGAGCCCTGACGCATATTGATCGCTTCGTTGTTTCTACGGAGCGGCTCGCCGAGCAGTATGCAGATCTGCATGACAACATCCATGTGGTGCATAACTACCTTGCGAAGTCCTGGTGGGGAAATATAGAACCTGTCCTTGCTGAACATGCTCGTCCCCGCGTGGGTTGGGCCGGGGGGATTAGTCATACCGGGGATCTTGAGTTGCTCGAAGGCGTAGTTCGCGAGCTTGCAGACAAAGTGGACTGGGTCTTTTTCGGGATGTGCCCGGCCAAATTGCGTCCGTATATCAAAGAACTTCATGAAGGTGTGCCGATCGATCAGTACCCGGCCAAACTGGCCAGCCTGCAGCTTGATCTGGCGTTGGCACCGCTGGAACATAACGAGTTCAATGAGAGCAAGAGCAACTTGCGTTTGCTGGAGTACGGTATTTGCGGCTTCCCGGTGATATGTACCGATATTGAGCCGTACCGCGTTGACTTGCCGGTGACGCGCGTGCGCAATCGCCATAAAGACTGGATCGATGCAATTCGTATGCATTTGTCTGATCTGGATGAGACGCGCCGTCAGGGCGCTGCCCTGCGCCAGGCTGTACAGCAGAACTGGATGCTCACAGGTGAAAACCTCGATCTATGGCGTAAGGCCTGGGCACCCGATTAGCGGTATGCTGATACAAATGGCATAAACAGACAGCAACGGCGGACCAGATGGTCCGCCGTTTTTTCTGGCCAGTATGTGTGCAAATGGCTTGTAAATACGGACCCCGGCGGGGTGTGCAGGGCCTGTACAAGTGCAAAACAACAGAAAATTCTTATGCTTTCCGTTTTTGTCAGTTTTTTCGGGAAAAAATTTTTGCAAACTGCCCTAAAGTTATTTGTGCGCTCTCCGATAAACACTTCAAGGACGCGGTGATGCGTCTGATAGTTCAACGCAAAACCCCCTTTCGAGGAGCTACCAAATGTCTTTGGTTCTCAATACAAACGTAGCGTCACTGCAAGCTCAGCAAAACCTGAGCAAGTCGCAGGATTCGCTGAATACCTCGCTGGAACGCCTGTCTTCCGGTCTGCGTATTAACAGCGCCAAGGACGATGCCGCCGGTCTGGCCATTTCTGACCGGATGACGTCGCAGATCAACGGCATGAACCAGGCTTCCCGCAATGCCAACGACGGTGTGTCGTTGTCGCAAACTGCGGAAGGCGCGCTGGGCCAGATGAGCGACATGATGCAAACCATCCGTCAGCTGGCCGTTCAGTCTGGTAACGCGACGAACTCCACGTCTGACCGTCAGGCGCTCAATGCCCAGGTTAACCAGTTGGTGTCTGAACTGGATCGTACCGCTCAAACTACCCAGTTTAACGGTCAGAACCTGTTCGACGGCAGCTTCACTGCTGCAACCTATCAAGTTGGCGCCAACGCCAACCAAACCATTACTGCAACCATGGGTAACTTCCGTACTAGCCAGTACGGTACGTTCCAGATGGGTGGCGGCAATGGTACGGGTCAACTGGCGATTTCCAACGAAATCTCCGGTAGCAGCCAAGGTGCTGTCGGTGGTACTGCAACTGTTGCCGTGACCGGCGCCGTTGTGAGCTCCAGCGGTACCATGTCCATCAACGGCAAATCGATCTCGGTTTCCGGGACCGATCAAGCTAGCGATGTGGCAGCCAAGATCAACGCAGCCAACACTGGCGTTACTGCCACTGCATCCACTGAAGTGGATCTGTCCTTTGGTTCTGGTTCGTACTCCCTGGCTCTGGCCTCGAACAACAACACCTATGCTGGTGTGTCGTTCAGCGTGACATCGTCGGTTTCCGGTCAGGCGCCTACTGCGTCGGACTACAACCAGGCCGTGACTGCGTTCAATAACGCACAATCGCAAACTGGTGTGGTTGCTCAGTTGGCTACGTTTACCGATAACTCCGGTAATGTGACCTACGGTATCAAGCTGACCAACAATTCGGGCGCCAACATCCAGATGACCTCGGTCAGCGGTGTGGCGAGCGGCTTTGGCGGTACGGTTACCCAGTACAACTACGACACGACCAACTCCAGTGGTTCTGCCCAATACACATCCGGTACTTCTTTGGTGAGTTCGGCTGGTTCGGGTAGCTTTACCTTCGGTGGTCAGGTTGTGTTGAACTCGGCCAGTTCGTACTCCATTACCACCAGCGGTGCAGGTTTCGCCAGCGGCGTATTTACCGGTCTGGATTCCGCAGGTGCAGCTTCTTACGACCTGGGTTCCGGCTCCACCATGACTTCTTCGCTGAAGACCGTGCAAAGCCTGGATGTGTCCACCGTTGACGGTGCCACCCAAGCCCTGCGGATTGCTGATGATGCACAGTCGTACATCGACAGCCAACGTGCTCAACTGGGTGCTCTGCAAAACCGCTTCACTTCGACCATCTCTAACCTGTCGACCACGGTGACCAACCTGTCGGCCGCCAAGAGCCGGATCGAAGATACTGACTTCGCGTCGGAAACTGCTAACCTGACTCAATCGCAGATTCTGCAACAGGCCGGTACCGCGATGCTGTCGCAAGCCAACCAGCTGCCGCAAAGCATCTTGAGCCTGCTGAAGTAATCAGGCGCAAGGCTTCACGGATAGTCTGTAGGCATGATGCCCCGGCCGGTTCAAACCGCGCCGGGGCGTTTTTCCGTTCAAGGAGAACCTCATGCAAGTGCAGTTGACTCAATCTCTCGCGGCACTGTCGCCGACCAGCACCAGCCAGTCTGTTGGTCAGTCCCAGGCAGCCCAGACCGGTTCTGTCACGCAGAGTGGCAGCGTCGGCAACAACACCGATGGCAAGAACGGGCAGCAAGATGCCGCTACGCTGAACGATGCCGTTGGCAAGCTCAATGAGGCGGTCAAGAACTACGCCAATGGCAACAGCCTGCAGTTCTCGGTGGATCCGGATAGCCAGACCCATATCGTCAAGGTGATCGACTCCCAGACGAAGGATGTGATCCGGCAGATCCCCAGCGAGCAAGCGATTGCCATCGCCAAGGCCATTGGACAATTTGAAGGCTTGCTGATTAAAGATAAAGCCTGAACGGCCGATAACACGGATAGAGGCGGCGAACTTGCCGCAGGCCGTTCTGTCCGATTTGTAATGCGGGCGTCCTTGATACATTGATCGTAAACCAGTTGGCATAACTGACTGGTATGATGGGGCACGCACGCCAGGAGTTACCCATGACCTCGAGCATTTCCCCAACCCCGACGCCTACCCCTACGCCGACGCCTACGCCGACGCCAACAGCTTCGCCGACACCGAGTACGGGTTTGAGCACGGGGCTGAGTACCGGTAGCGGGCTGGGTGCGATTACCTCGATGGGTATTGGTTCGGGCATTGATATCAGCGGCATCATTTCGCAGTTGATGCAGGTGGAGCAGCAGCCGCTGCTGGCACTGCAAAAGCAGGAAGCCAGCTACGACGCCCAGCTTTCCGCGCTGGGTACGCTGCAAGGCGCGCTGACCGATTTCCAGAGCACGCTCACGGCGCTGTCTGATCCAACCAAAATGCAGTTGTCGACGGCTACGCTGGGCAATACCTCGGTTGGCACTGCGACGGCCACCAACTCTGCCCAGCAAGGTGCGCACTCGTTGCAAGTGACGCAGCTGGCCCAGAACCAGGTGATTGCCTCGGCGGATGTCAGCAGCCCCAACAATCCGGTGGGCACAGGCTCGCTGACGATTGCCTTTGGCTCCTACAGCGATACCGGCGGTTTTTCGGCCAATAGCTCGCAGCAGGCAATTACGGTCAACATCGATTCGACCAACAACAACCTGTTCGGTCTGCGTGACGCCATCAATGCCGCCAAGGGCGGTGTAACGGCCAGTATCATCAACGATGGTGGTGGTTTCCGGCTGGTGCTTTCGTCCAATACGACGGGTGCGGTCAATGGCATGAAAATTACGGCAACCGGTGCTAATGGCGATACCGGTCTGAATGCCTTTGCCTATGATCCTGCTTCGACGACCAACACGACCTCGGTAACGCAAAAAGCGCAGGATGCCCAGTTCAGTCTCGACGGGATCAGCATCTCTAAACCGACCAACAGCATCAGCGATGTCTTGAGTGGCGTGACGCTGAACCTGACCGGCACCAATACCAGCCCGACCACACTGACCATCGGTACCGATAGCACCACGTTGGTGAAGAACGTGCAGGCTATGGTCGATGGCTACAACAATTTCATGTCGCAATTGTCGAGCCTGACTGGCTACGACACGACAACGCAGACCGCCGGCATTTTGAACGGGCAGTACGCGCTTAATTCGATCAAGACCCAGATGCGCTCGGTGTTCAACAAGGCGCTGGGTGGCACTAACGCTTACCAGAGCTTGTTTGATGTCGGTGTTGGTTTTGATGACAAGGGCAACATGACCCTGGATCAGAGCAAGCTGACATCCGCTGCGCAATCCAACCCGCAGGCGTTGGCAACCTTGTTCTCTGCCGGTACTTCGGCCTCCAAGCCGGGTGCTGTCACCGTGGTTTCGACCAGTTCCACACTGACCAAGCCGGGCACTTATGCCATTAATGTGACCAGTCCGGCCACGCAGGGCTCGGTAACCTCCGGTTCTGGTCTTACCTTCCCGCTGAGCATTGGCGCGGATAACGATTACTTTACGGTGAACGTTGATGGTGTGCAGTCGGGCACCATCAAGTTGACTGATGGTGCCAGCTACGCCAACGGCAATGACCTGGCTACCGCTTTGCAAACTGCCATCAACAATGATGCATCGATCAAAGCGGCCGGGGTGTCGGCGAATGTCTCCTTTGCCAACGGCGCGCTGCAGTTTGCGTCCGCTTCTTTTGGCACCACGTCGACCATGCAGGTCACCACTGCCGGTACAGGTGGCGCCACTGATCCAGCGTTTCTCACGGTAACCAACAAGGCAAGCGGCACGGATGCCGTTGCCACTATTGGCGGCCTGCCCGCGACAGCAACCGGTAACGTATTGGTCGGCACTGGTCCGGCGGCCGGCATGATCATCAGTCTGGCCGCCGGGTCGACCGGTGACATGGGTTCGGTGACTTACAGCCAGGGCTTTTCGTATAATCTGAATCAGAGCATTACGAATATGATTTCGACCAAGGCCAGCGATAACGGCCTGTTCTATTCGGTGACTGACAGTATTAACCAGAGCATTACGCGTTTGCAGGCGCAAGAGACCGAAATGCAGACGCGCCTGACCCAGGTTCAGGCTAATTACGTACAGCAGTTCACCGCCATGGATACCGTGGTCGGCACCCTGAAGAACACCAGTAGCTACCTGACTACGCAATTGGCCAATCTGCCCAAGATCAGCAGCTAAGCGGGCAGGGTGGTGGCGGTCTGGTATTGGCAGGTTGTGGTGGTTCGATTTGGAGAAGTGGCATGAGTTATGCCGTCAAGAAAGCATTGGCATCCTACGGCCAGAACAGTGTGGATATGGCCGTAGCATCGGCCAGCCCGCTCAAACTGGTGGTGATGTTGTACGAGGGCGCCATCAAGGCGGTGGGTCTGGCCAAACACCACATGCAGGCAGGCAATATCGCCGACAAAGGGCAGTCGATCAGCAAGGCCATTGCGATTATCGACGAAGGCCTGCGTCAGTCGCTCGACGTGGAAAAAGGGGGCGAGCTGGGGCAGAATCTGGATGCATTGTACGAGCACATGATTGCGCAATTGCTCAAGGCCAATATCGAGAACAAAGTCGATATCCTTGATCACGTTAATCAGTTGTTGGTCGATCTGAAGTCCGCCTGGGATACGATCGAGCAAAACAGTCGCGGTACCACCACACCGCCCGCCGCGCCGCCGCCCGCTCAGGGCGATGACGGCGCCGGTAATCGTAGCGCGCTCAGTTATGGTCGCGCCTGATATGCAGGCAGTCTATGGTGAAATGGAAGCGTGCTGCGCGCGTATGCTGCTGAGCGCACAATCAAGTGACTGGGAAGACTTCCTGCAGGTGGCGGACCGGTTCAACGAGATCAGCAATACGCTGGGTGATGTAGACTGGCAGGGCATGCAGCAAGACCAGCGTGAGTTGCTGGCAATGCTGATGCGTACTGCGCAGGCGCAGATCGACACAATCGTCCCGCTGGCCATGGCGCGGCGGCAAGAGTTGATGGGTTCGATCCGTGGTCTGAAAAACGGCGACAAAATGCGGCGCATGTACGGGTCTTGAAACCGTTCAGAGTCTGTAGTGAGGAGTCCGTCAGCGGGGTAAAGCGCAGCGCAGAAACCGGAGTTGACATGAGTCAATGAGGATTTCGAGCAGCGCATGCGCCCCGATCATGGCCCCGCAGCAAGACTGTGAATGGCTTGAGCCGGACATCGCCGATTTTAACTGTGACAGAGGCGGCACGTGAACGGCATACTGATTACCTGGCCACAATTACTGTACGCAGGGCTCGCGCTCCTGGTTTTTTATGTGGCCGAGCTTTTGTTGTTTTTACGCAAAGCCAATTCTCCTCATCATCTTCCCCGCCAGATTCAGCAGCGCATTGAAACCATGACCAGCGAAATGGCTGGATTGCGTCAAGAGCTGGAACTGCTGAAAGTGCGTCTGGCTGCCAACAGCATGCAACAGGCCTGGGTGGTTGAGCATCATGGCGACGTCGTCGCAGAAGGTGCCACGCTGGCGCCACCCCAAACAGAAACCCCCTACGCGCACGCGATCCGGCTGGCGCGTACTGGTGCGGATTCCGCAGCCGTAGCTCAGCAATGCGGTATTTCGCGTGGCGAGGCCGATCTGATTGTGGCGCTGTATCGCGCAGAAGGGCTGCGCTGACCCATGCTGCCCGGTAATGCAGTCGTCACCCTGCAGGCGTTACTTCTTAATAATTCCACGCAAACGCCAGATGCCAGGCCGGATCTGGGGTCGCTGTTCACCCAGGGTGAACAGGTTTCCGCCACGGTTATTGGCGCGCTGGGTAATGGTCGTTTTGCGGTACAGATCAACAACCAGTTGCTGGATCTGAATTTGCCCGCCGGCGCGACGGCGGGAGAAAAACTCGACCTGACCGTGATTGCCAACCGGCCCACGCTGACCTTTGCGCTCTCCACCGCGACCTCGCCGGATTATCACCCGGGTGTGTCTACCGAACTGTCTAGCGGCGCGTGTTATCTGTCTGATTTGCTCAATAGCGGCAATAAAGCGGGTGGTGCGGCACAGACAGCGCAAACAGGCGCGACGGCGCCCTTGTTTGAAGGTGCACCCAATGCGGAGGCATTGGCGGGCAAGCTGGCCCAAACGCTGGATCAATCTGGCCTGTTTTACGAGTCCCACCAGGCGCAGTGGGTAGACGGTCAACGTAGCCTGCAAACCTTGCAGCAGGAGCCTCAGGCCCGCCTGGCGCAAACCCCGGCCCAGGCACAAACAGCGGCGAGTACTGCACCAGACGCGCGTACCCAGCAGGGTCTTGTCAAAGATGCGGCCGATATTGCCAGTCTCAAAGCGGCCACCAACGCGCTGACTAGCCAGACGGATTTGTCTTCGGCCAACATCAATCATTTGACCGGGACCCCGGAGCAACAGGCGGCATTGGCCGGGCTGGTGCAAAAACAACTGGATTCCATCGACCGCCAGGCCATCATATGGCAAGGGCAAGCCTGGCCGGGCCAGCAAATGCAGTGGAGCGTCCAGGCTGACGATCACGGCCGCAACACCGCCTACGCTGATCCGGCCGACCGGCAATGGCGTACCACACTTAATCTGGACATGCCGCATCTAGGGCACGTGGCCGTCAGCGCGGTACTCTATCAGGGGCAATTCAACCTGCAATTCAAGGCATCCCCGGCGGCAATCAAACAATTGCAATCGGCACAGAGTGCGCTGGATAACCAGTTTGCCGGCGCCGGACTTGATCTGGCTTCTGTCGCCTTTGCCAGTGTGACGGAGCCCGCAGATGGCCAGTAAGCCCGACGCCCGCGCCCGGGCTGTAGCTCTGGCGTATACCGAAGGGTCCACGCCACGGGTGGTCGCCACCGGCAAAGGACTTGTGGCGCAGACCATCATTGAAAAAGCGCGTGAAGCTGGCGTGTTTGTTCACCAGTCGCCAGAGCTTGTGTCGTTGTTGTCGCAACTGGATCTGGACGACCATATTCCGGCTTCGCTCTACCGCGCAGTGGCCGAGTTGCTGGCGTTTGTGTATCTGGTTGAGCAGGGTAACGATGTACCCGCTCCGGTGTTGCATTTGCCCCTGCCGGAAACGCCGGCTGATCCAGCCAGTGCCTCTGGCGAGCCAGCGCGCCAGCCCTGAAGCGGCAGACCAAAGCGCCAGTCGTTGCTAGAATGACGGCTTGCCCCTTCTGAATCCCCGTATGTCTGATCCCCTTATTGCGCCGGAAAACCAGCAGGAACGCAGCGAACGCCTGCTGGCGGTCGTCAAGGCGCTGCCCAATCTGCCTGGCGTTTATCGCATGCTCGCGCGGGACGGCGCGGTGCTGTATGTCGGCAAGGCGATCAGTCTTAAACGCCGCGTGGGTTCTTATTTCCAGAAAAACGATCACAGCCCGCGCATCAAGCTGATGCTGACCCAGGTGGATCGTATTGAAACCACCGTAGTGCGTTCTGAAGCAGAAGCGCTGGTGCTGGAAAACAACCTGATCAAGGCGCTCGGTCCGCGTTACAACATTCTGTTTCGGGACGACAAAAGCTATCCATATCTGGTGGTCACCGGGCACAAAAGCCCCCGCCTGGCGTACTACCGCGGCACGCTGGACAAACGGAATCAGTATTTCGGGCCGTTTCCCAATGGCTACGTGGTGAAAGAAAGCATCCAGATGCTGCAGAAGGTGTTCAAGCTGCGCACCTGTGAAGACAGCGTGTACGCCAACCGTTCGCGGCCCTGTTTGCTGTATCAGATCAAGCGCTGTTCCGCACCCTGCGTGGATCACATTTCGCCCGACGACTACCGTCGCGATGTGCATAACGCGGTGCTGTTTCTGAACGGGCAGGCCAATGAACTCCTCCAGGAACTGGAAGCGCGCATGGCAGCCGCATCTGAGGCCTGGCATTTTGAGGAGGCAGCCAGCGTGCGTGACCAGATCCAGGCACTGGCGCGCATCCAGGAAAAGCAGTTTGTCTCCAGCAATACCAGCGAACTCGATGCCGATATTGTCGCTGCGGTGGTCAAAGACGGCGCGGTATGTCTGAATCTGGCCATGGTGCGGGGCGGTCGGCATGTGGGCGACAAAAACCTGTTCCCCAGCAACGCGGCCGATTATGACGACGCCGAAGCGCTGGAAGCGTTCCTTGCCCAGCACTATCTGGACCGGAACGTGCCCAATGTAGTGATCTGCACACCGCCGCCGGCCAATGCCCCTTTGCTGGCACAGCTTTTGAGCGATCAGGCTGGCCGCAAAGTCATCATTAACAGCAACCCCAACGGTGAACGCCGGGTTTGGCTGGAAATGGCGCGCAAGAATGCCGAACTGGCCATTACCCAGCGCAACACCCATTCGGCCAGCCAGGCCGGGCGCTTGCAAGCGCTGATTGAGGCGCTGGAACTGCCGGAAGACACCCAGCGGATTGAGTGTTTTGATATCTCGCACACCATGGGCGAAGCAACGGTCGCGTCCTGCGTGGTGTTTGATGATGGGGACATCCAGCCCAGTCAGTATCGCCGCTACAACATCAACGGCATTACGCCTGGCGATGATTACGCGGCTATGCGCCAGGTGCTGTCTCGCCGCTATGGCAAAATTGCGGCGGGCGAGGGCAAAGTGCCAGATGTGGTGCTGATCGACGGTGGCAAAGGCCAGTTGTCGATGGCCGAAGAGGTCATGGCAGAAGTCGGCCTGACGCAGCCGATCCTGATTGGCGTTGCCAAGGGCGAAACGCGCAAGGCCGGGCTGGAGCAACTGATTTTTGCGACCACCCATGAAAGCCTGCAACTCCCGCGCGATCACGCCGGCTTGCATCTGGTTCAGCAGATTCGGGATGAATCTCACCGCTTTGCCATCACCGGTCACCGTGCCAAACGGGCCAAAGCCAGGGTGGCATCCAGTCTGGAAGACATTGAAGGCATTGGCCCCAAACGCCGCCAGAAGCTGCTGGCGCGGTTTGGCGGCCTGCAAGGCGTGAAAGCTGCCAGTGTGGATGATCTGATCCAGGTGGATGGCATCAACCGGGATCTGGCAGAAAAAATCTACGGCGCGTTGCGCGGATAAGTGGATGAGACGTCGCGCAACAACCGCGCGCCTACCGCCCCACGATGCGTAAGGTTTCGCCCTGGAGGCCGCGCACCTGTTAGAATGCTGACTTTTAAGCGATCTGGCGCCGAGCAATGCCTTTCAACTTGCCGATTTTCCTGACCTGGTTACGTGTTGCAGCCATTCCGGTGTTTGTCGGTTTGTTCTATTTGCCCGATTCGGTCATCACCATGCCGATGAAAAACATGACCGGGGCGACGATTTTTGCGGTGGCGGCGCTCACCGACTGGTTTGACGGTTTCCTGGCGCGGCGCTGGAACCAGACTTCTTCCTTTGGCGCCTTTCTTGATCCGGTTGCTGACAAGCTGATGGTCGCTGCCGCGTTGATTTTGCTGGTGGAATTGATGCGCGCGCCGTCCTGGCTGGCCGTGATCATTATCGGCCGCGAAATCACCATCTCTGCGCTGCGCGAGTGGATGGCCCAGCTGGGTAAATCCAAAAGCGTAGCGGTGGCTTATATCGGCAAGCTCAAGACCACTGCGCAGATGGTGGCCATTTTGCTGCTACTGTGGCAAAGCGCCATCATTCCGGGTGTCTCTACGCAAACGGTTGGCACCATTGCGCTCTATCTGGCTGGCCTGTTGACCATCGTGTCGATGTTCTACTACCTGCGCGTCGCCGCAGAGCAGTTCCGCAGCGCCTGAACCACACTCCCGGTATTCTCGCGCTGATTCTGGTGCTTCACGCGCTGATGCGCACGGAATCGCTCAATGCCATGCGAATGGTGTGCGCCATGGCCCGCACCAGATCCGGGTCAAGCTGCAGCGGCGGCGAAGATTCTTTTTCCGGTAGCGGCACCAGCAGCCAGTCCTCATGATTGCCGAGAATCTTGATCCGCGTGCGGCAGGCCGGGCAGGCCACCACGTCTCCGCTGCGGGTCTTGCGCGGCACGGCAATGATCGGGCCGCAACTGGGGCAGCTTTGCAGGCGAACACCAGGTTCGGAATGACCAACGATCTCGTCAAACACGCCGGTTCGGCCCATTTCAATAAACCGCTCGCCCAGCACCCGGTCAAACTGGGTGTCCAGTTTGCTATAGATGATGTCCAGCGCAGCGGCAATCGGCATGCCTTTACGATAAGGACGGGTTGAGGTCATGGCGTCAAAGGCGTCGGCAATCCCGACAATGCCGGCGGCGAGCGGGATTTCCTCACCACCCAGCCCTTGCGGATAACCTTTGCCGTCTGGTGTTTCGTGATGTTTGAGTACCGCGTCCAGCGCCAGATACGCCAGCGGATGATTGCCCAGCAAGCGCGCCCCGGTTTCCGGGTGCGTTCGGATCACGGCGTATTCTTCATCGGTGAGGGGGCCGTTTTTGTGCAAAATGGCATCGGGCACACCGATCTTGCCCAGATCGTGCAAGAAACCACCCAGTGTGATCTGGGCTACCGCTTCTGGCGGCAAACCCAAATCCTGGGCCATGAGATAAGACAACTGGGACACCCGCCATAAGTGGCCGCCGGTATAGGGGTCTCGGGCTTCTACCAGAGAGGCCATGGTGAACAGGCTATTGAGTAAATGAGCGACGAGATCCATGCTTCAGTGGTGGCCTTGTCTGGTTATTGATTCAATGTAGATGAACAGCGTTGGTGATTTGGTCGGTCTTCAAGCGTATTTATGACAATAAAATTGCTCGCGCGCCGAATTACAATCGATCCCCTCGCAAGTTGGGCGTAATTGCACGGAACACTCAGATGATTATCGTAATGAACACCGGCGCGACAGAAGCGCAAATCCAGGGCGTGATTGCCGAGATCCACAAAGCCGGGCTGCGTGAGCATCTCTCACGCGGGGCGGAGCTAACGCTGATTGGCGCGATCGGGGATGAAGACAAACTGGATGCGGCGCATCTGGAAATCCTGCCGGGCGTAGCGCGGGTGAACCGCATTACCAAGCCCTACAAGATTGTCTCGCGCGATACGCATCCGGCGGGGTCGGTGATCCGGGTGCGCGGCATTCCGATTGGAGGGGCGCAGATTCAGGTGATTGGCGGCCCGTGTTCGGTAGAAACGCCAGAGCAGATGGCGCTGTCGGCCCAGGCCGTAGCCACGGCCGGTTGCCGCATGATGCGTGGCGGTGCCTTTAAGCCGCGCACCAGCCCGTACACCTTCCAGGGCTTGGGCGTGCAGGGGCTCGAATACCTGCAGCAAGCCGCGCGCCAGCACAATCTGCCCATCGTCACTGAACTGATGGATGTGCGCATGCTCGACACCTTTATGGAGTACGACGTGGATGTCATCCAGATTGGCGCGCGCAATATGCAGAATTTTGATTTGCTCAAGGAAGTAGGGCGCGTCAACAAGCCGGTGATCCTCAAGCGTGGCTTGTCGGCCACGGTGTCCGAATGGTTGATGTCCGCCGAATACATCGCTGCGGGTGGCAACCACAACATTATCTTCTGCGAGCGCGGCATTCGTACTTTTGAAACGGCCTATCGCAACGTGCTGGATGTCACGGCCATTCCGGTGCTCAAGCGCGAAACCCACCTGCCGGTGATCGTCGATCCCAGCCATGCGGGCGGCAAAGCCTGGATGGTGCCTGCGCTGGCGCAAGCTGCGGTCGCCGCTGGTGCGGACGGCTTGCTGATTGAAATGCACCCGAACCCCTGCGAGGCATGGTGCGATGCCGACCAGGCACTGACACCGGAAGAATTGAACGCCCTGATGAAAACGCTGGGTGCAATTGCCACGGCAGTGGGGCGCAGTTTGTAAGCGGGCTGCGCCAGAGTGGAAGGATGCCGGAACAAGTGTGCGTCGGTTCCCGTTTGCGCTCTGGCGCGCATAAAACCCGTCTTAAAAACGGTTTCTCCGGGTAAAATTCCCGCAAATGTCATAAAACCTGTGCCTCCCGCAGCGGTCGCACAGGCTTATCGATAAGAAAAGCAGGAGCTACGTCATGCGCATTCGCACCCTTTTTCAGACCACTTTGCTCGCCGGCATGTTGGCTGCCACCGCCGTTGGTGCGCAGGCCCGGTCCTTGCTGGATGGCGAATACCAGCTGCAAAGCTGGCGTGTCGCCGGCCAGACGCAAACTGAACAGGCGAAAACCCCAGTGACCCTGAAGATTGATGGCAATCATGTCAGCGGCTTTTCGGGTTGCAACCGGTTTATGGGTCAGATCCAGACGCTCAACGGGCTCAAAATCAGCCCGCTGGCGGGTACGCGCATGGCGTGTCTGGATGCGAACGTGGGCACCAAAGAAAGCGACGTACTCAAGCTGCTGGATACCGCGCGTTACTATGAGCTGGATACCGCAGGCCATTTGACGTTCACCACGCCCAATGAAGACCTGCTGGTGTTTGCCCGTACGGATGGCAAAACACAACCCGCTACTGCCGCACCTGCTGCGCCCGGTGGCGAGCGCGTGATCCAGGTTGCACCAGAAACAAAGACTTGCTCGGCCGGCGCCGGGCAAATGCAATGCTTGCAAGTGCGCGATTCTGCCGATCAACCGTGGACGCTGCTGTATGGCGGCATTGACGGGTTCGAGTATCAGCCCGGTACTTTGTACACGCTGCGTATCAAGGAAACACCGGTGGATAACCCGCCGGCAGATGGTTCCAGCATCAAGCGCAGTCTGGTGCGCGTGCTGACCACGCTGGTAGAACAATAAATATCACGTTTTTGCGGGCCTCCGGGTCAGACGAAGAACAAGGCCGGCAAGGCCGAAAACAGGGAATGGGATATCTGCATGAGTGGCGTGCGCAAACTGGTACTGCTGGGGACGGGTCTGATTGGCGGCTCGTTCGCCCTGGCGCTTAAACGCGCGCGACTGGTGGAGCACGTGGTCGGGGTGGGGCGCAGTGCGGCCAACCTTGAGCGCGCCCTGGATCTTAATGTGATTGACTCGGCCTCGCACGATGCCGCCACAGCGGTGCAGGGCGCTGATCTGGTCCTGTTGGGAACCCCGGTCGGGCAGATGGGGCATTTGATGCGGACGATCGCGCCGCATCTGGCCCCGGACTGTGTGGTGACCGATGGCGGCTCCACCAAGCAGGACGTTGCTGCGCTGTTCCGCCAGCATTTGCCGCACCATCTCTCGCACTGCGTTCCGGGTCACCCGATTGCGGGATCTGATTTGTCGGGGGCTTCGGCTGCGCAATATGGTTTGTTTGAGGGGCGCCGGGTGGTGCTGACGCCTTTTGCCGAAACTGCCCAAAATGCGCTGGAGCAGGTGCAGACCTTATGGCAACAATGTGGCGCCCGGGTGTATACCATGAGCCCTGAGCAACACGACGGCATCTTTGCCGCTGTCAGCCATGTGCCGCACCTGTTGGCGTTCGCCTATATGAACGCCGTGCTGGCCAAGGCCGACGCGCAACCCTGCCTTGATTTTGCCGCCACGGGCTTCCGGGATTTCACCCGCATTGCGGGTTCTCATCCGGAAATGTGGCGTGATATTGCGGTGGCCAATCGCGAAGCCATCCTTGCCGACCTCAAGTCCTGTGCCAGTCAGTTGCAACACGTTATTGCACTGGTCGAAACAGGAAATACCGAAGGCATGGAGGAATATTTTGCGAGCGCCAGCCGCGCGCGTGTTGCCTGGGGTCAGCGTCATAAATAGTCAGAACTGACACCGTAATATGGATGGGCCGGGTGGGCTTACCGGCAGGAAGAACGCCTGCGTTTGCAGGCGCTTTTCATTGGGGCTACGGTGCGAACAATCGCACATCTAAAAAAGAACCACTAGAAACAGGACACTCACATGACTTACGTTGCAAATCCGGCGCGCTACGAGCGCATGCCGTATCGCCGCTGCGGTAAAAGCGGCCTGAAACTGCCCGCCGTGGCGCTGGGCCTGTGGCACAACTTTGGCGATAACAAGCCGTACGACAATTCGCGCAAAATGGTGCTCGAATCGTTCGACGCCGGTATCACCCACTTTGACCTCGCCAACAACTACGGCCCGCCCCCGGGCTCTGCCGAATCGACCTTCGGCCGCGTGCTGGCGACTGATTTGAAAGCCTATCGTGATGAGCTGATCATCTCCACCAAGGCCGGCTGGCAAATGTGGGATGGCCCGTACGGTGATTTCGGTAGCCGCAAGTACCTGATGGCCAGCCTGGATCAAAGCCTGCAACGCATGGGCCTGGATTACGTGGATATCTTTTATTCGCATCGTCCGGATCCGGAAACCCCGATCGAAGAAACCATGAGTGCGCTGGACGCTATCGTGCGTCAGGGCAAGGCGTTGTACGTGGGGATTTCGTCCTACTCTGCCGAGCAAACCCGCGAAGCCGCGCGCGTGCTCAAAGAACTGGGCACGCCTTGCCTGATTCACCAGCCGTCGTACTCCATGTTTGATCGCTGGATCGAAGACGGCCTGACGGACGTGCTGAACGAAGAAGGGATTGGTTCGATCGCATTCTGCCCGTTGGCGCAGGGTCTATTGACCAGCCGTTATCTGAACGGCGTGCCGGCTGATTCGCGCGCAGCGGACAGCGGTAATCCGTTCCTGACCGTTGACAAGGTGGATCTGCGTCTGGCTCAGGTCAAGAAACTCAACGAGATTGCCGTGGCACGTGGACAGACCCTGGCGCAAATGTCGCTGGCCTGGGCATTGCGTACCGTCACCACCGTCATCATTGGCGCCAGCCGTGTTGAGCAAATCCATGAAAACCTGGGCGCGATCGACAATCTGGCGTTCAGCGCTGACGAACTCGCCCGTATCGAAAGCATCCTGGCGGGTAAGTAATGCAAAGTCTGCTCGTACCTGTCATTGCTGTGGACGGCCCGTCCGCATCGGGTAAAGGCACCGTCGCACAACGCGTTGCGGCAGCGCTGGGGTTTCATTATCTGGATTCAGGCGCGCTGTACCGCCTGGCCGCCCTGGCCGCCGCCAGGGCGGGCGTGTCGTGGGATGACGAAAATGCCGTTGCGACCGTGGCGCAAACGCTGGATGTGAAGTTTGAAGGTGAGCACATCCTGCTGGCGGGCAGCGACGTCAGTACCGCCATCCGCACCGAGTCGATCGGTGTGGGCGCCTCCAAGGTGGCCGCATTTGCTCAGGTACGGGCAGCCTTGCTGGAACGCCAGCGCGCCTTTGCGCACGTACCGGGCCTGGTTGCGGATGGCCGCGACATGGGCTCGGTGGTGTTTCCGCAAGCGCCCTTGAAGGTGTTTCTGACCGCCAGTGCCGCCGTGCGTGCCGAGCGCCGCTACAAGCAATTGCTGGGGCGCGGTGAGGCGGCAGATCTGGCTGCCATTACCGCCGATCTTGAAGCGCGCGATGCGCGCGACCGCGCGCGCAGTGTGGCGCCGCTCAAGCAATTGCCGGATGCCCATCTGCTGGATACTTCCGCCATGGATGTCGATGCCGCGGTGAAGCAGATTCTGGACTGGTGGCAAGCGACGAATCGTCGCTAAATGCTTGATCGGCTTGGTAGAATCCTGTAGTATCGCAAGTTCAGCGTAGTAGATGGCATGACTTTGTCATTCACTGTGCCTCTTTTCCGCGTTTGCGGATAACTGGTGGTCTGGTGCGCGCAAAGCACGTCAGGCCTCTGTTTAACGAACCCCCTTCGGGCGTCAGCCTGAAGATGCTGGAACCTTTCATTCACATGACCACTGCAACCTTTAACGACTCCATGGAAAGCTTTGCCGCGCTTTTCGAAGAAAGCCTCACGCGTCAGGAAATGCGCGCTGGTGAAGTAATTACCGCTGAAGTCGTCGGTATTGATAATAACTTCGTGACCGTGAATGCCGGTCTGAAGTCGGAATCGCTGATTCCGCTGGAAGAATTCAAGAACGATAACGGCGAAGTCGAAGTCAAAGTTGGTGACTTCGTTCCCGTCGCTATCGACAGCCTGGAAAACGGCTACGGTGAAACCAAGCTCTCCCGCGAAAAGGCCAAGCGCCTGGCCGCCTGGATCGAGCTGGAAGACACCCTGGAGAAGGGTCTCGTCATGACTGGCGTGATCTCTGGCAAGGTCAAGGGCGGTCTGACCGTGATGGTCAATGGCCTGCGCGCCTTCCTGCCAGGTTCGCTCGTCGACATCCGCCCGGTCAAGGACACCACCCCGTTCGAAGGCAAGCAAATCGAATTCAAGGTGATCAAGCTCGATCGCAAGCGCAACAACGTTGTTGTTTCGCGTCGCGCCGTGCTGGAAGAGTCCTTGGGCGAAGAGCGTCAGAAGCTCCTCGAAACCCTGCGTGAAGGCGCAGTGGTCAAGGGTATCGTCAAGAACATCACCGACTACGGCGCGTTCGTTGACCTGGGCGGTATCGACGGTCTGCTGCACATCACCGACCTGGCATGGCGTCGTGTGAAGCACCCGTCCGAAGTGCTGGCTGTTGGCGACGAAGTTGAAGCCAAGGTCCTGAAGTTCGATCAAGAGAAGAACCGCGTGTCCCTGGGTCTGAAGCAACTGGGCGAAGATCCGTGGGTGGGCCTGTCCCGTCGTTATCCGCAAGGCACCCGTCTGTTCGGCAAGGTAACCAACCTGACCGACTACGGCGCATTTGTGGAAATCGAACAAGGCATCGAAGGCCTGGTTCACGTGTCCGAAATGGACTGGACCAACAAGAACGTTCATCCGTCCAAGGTTGTTGCTCTGGGCGACGAAGTCGAAGTGATGATCCTCGATATCGACGAAGAAAAGCGTCGTATCAGCCTGGGCATGAAGCAGTGCATGGCTAATCCGTGGGATGAGTTCGCTGAAAACTACAAGAAGGGTGACAAGCTCAAGGGCGCGATCAAGTCGATTACCGACTTCGGCGTGTTCGTGGGTCTGCCGGGCGGCATCGATGGCCTGGTTCACCTGTCCGACCTCTCCTGGAATGTGACTGGCGAAGAAGCCGTTCGCAACTTCAAGAAGGGCGACGAAGTTGAAGCCGTGGTTCTGTCCATCGACGTGGACAAGGAACGCATCTCCCTGGGTATCAAGCAACTGGAAGGTGATCCGTTCAACAACTACGTGGGTTCCAGCGACAAGGGCGCTATCGTCAAGGGTACTGTGAAGTCCCTGGATGCCAAGGGTGCCGTGATCGGTCTGACCGAAGAAGTTGAAGGCTACCTGCGTGCAACTGAAGTCTCCCGTGATCGCGTGGAAGACATCCGTACCGTGCTCAAGGAAGGCGACGAAGTCGAAGCCATGATCATCAACGTTGATCGCAAGAACCGTTCGATCAACCTGTCGATCAAAGCCAAAGACATGGGCGACGAGAAGGACGCAATGAGCCGTCTGTCCACCACCGCTGACGCTGGCAATGCCGGCACCACCAGCCTGGGCGCACTGCTGAAGGCCAAGCTGTCCGGTTCCAACGAATAAGGAACACGGCAGCATGACGAAGTCCGAACTCATCTCGAAGCTCACCATGCGCTATCCGCAACTGGTGACGAAAGATGCTGAGTTGGCCGTCAAAACCATTCTCGATGCAATGGGCAAGAGCCTCGCTCAAGGCCAGCGCATCGAGATCCGTGGCTTTGGCAGCTTTGACCTCAATTACCGCCCGCCGCGGGTGGGGCGCAATCCGAAATCCGGCACGCGTGTCGAGGTTCCGGAAAAGTTCGTGCCCCATTTCAAGGCCGGCAAGGAATTGCGCGAGCGCGTTGACGAGCTCCTGTAATATCCAGGCGCAGGCCTGCACCAGAAAACGGCTCCTTCGGGGGCCGTTTTTTTATGCGTAATGCTCTGGAAAACGGGATTTGTAGCCTCGATCTGTCTGGCTACACAAGCGCTCTGCAATGCGGGTCCGCGCCGTGAATGTGGGTTGATGTAGTGGCGTGCGTCCTGTTACTTGCCAGAAACAAAAGCGAGGAAATTCCTGACATGGCCCCAACGCCTGAATCGGCTACAATATCGCCATAAATACACCAGACAGCGTGGAATAGAAGATGCGATATGTATATGGGCTCATCAAGCTGATCGTGTTTGTGGTCTTGCTCGGTTTTGCCATGCGTAATGGGGACTCAACCTCGCTGCGTTTCTTTGCCGGGTACGAATGGACCGCACCGCTGTCCATGATCTTGCTGGCTTTCTTCGTAGCCGGCGTGGCATTGGGCTTGCTGGCCTCGCTGACGCGCGTGGTGCGTATGCGCCGTGAGCTTGTGAGCTTGCGCAAAGAGTTGCGGGCACGCAGCAATCTTGCGCCGGTGGCGACAGCAGAAGCCGTTGCCGTGGAACCGCCGCGAGAGGTGCTTTAAGTCCTGCTTTAAGTCATACAGCATCAATTCAAGAATAATGATAATGCCGGCTCGTACTGGCCAGGTTAAGTCCAATGGTTGATTCACAATACTGGTGGTTGATTGCGTTCCCGGCCTTTTTCGGCCTTGGCTGGTTGGCCGCGCGGATCGACATCAAGCACGTCCTGTCAGAAACACGCTCTCTGCCAGCGGCCTATTTCAAGGGCCTGAATTACTTGCTCAATGGCGAGACTAACCGCGCGGTGGATGTCTACGTCGAAGTGGCGCGTCACCATGCAGAAACCGTAGAGCTGCAATTTACGCTGGGCCACTTGTTCCGCCGTCGTGGCGAACTGGAGCGGGCGATTCGCATGCACCAAAAGCTGCTTGCCCGTCCGGAACTCAACGATGCGCAACGGCAGCAGGCTCAATTTGAACTGGCGCAAGACTTTATGGCAGCCGGTCTGTATGACCGTGCCGAAGCCATTTTGACGGAGTTGCAGCACACCGATTACGCCCGCCAGGCCCGCACGGAGCTGTTGGGGGTGTATCAGCAGGAAAAAGCCTGGCGCAAAGCAATTGAAATTGCCCAGCAATTGCGTGATGACAGCCATACCTATCAGCATGAAATTGCCCAGTTCCATTGTGAGTTGGCTGAACAGGCCATGGCGCGTTCGCAACCTGATGAAGCGCGTGCTGAACTTGAGGCTGCGCTGGTCGCCAATCGCCAGTGCGCGCGTGCCCGCTCATTGCAGGGCGAGCTGGCAAACCAGGCCGGCAATGCGGCGGAGGCCATCGAATACTGGCTGGCCATCGAAGCGCAAGACCCGCTCTATCTGGCGCTGGTAGCCCGACCATTACTTGCTGCCTACGATGCGACTGATCGCACGGACGAGGGCACCAATCTGCTGGTGCGCCTGTTAAGCCAGTACCCGGATCTGGATGTGCTGGAGCTGATTTACGAGCGCATCATGTCCAAAAACGGCATGGATGAGGCGTACGCGTTTGTGCGTGAACGCCTGCGTAGTCATCCCACCATGCCAGGTTTGCGCCGCGTACTGGAAACGCATCTGCTGATTGCGCCGGACGATCAGAAGGCCGATCTTGAAATCATCGTCAAATTGCTCAACGAGGCAACGCGTGAGCAGTCGATGTATTACTGCAGCCATTGCGGTTTCAAGGCCCGCCAGTATTTCTGGCATTGCCCGGCATGTACCAGCTGGGAGTCTTTTGCGCCGGTGCGGGGCAAACGCAGTCGTAACGCGCAATAGCCGCAAAAACGGGCCGGCCTGGCGCTGGCTTGTGTGTAATGCAATCATTTGTCATTTAGAAACACCCATTTCAAAGACAGGAACCCATGTCTCAAGACCCAAGAATCGTTGTTGCGCTGGATTACGCCGACGCGGCTTCCGCGTTTGCATTTGCTGATCGCGTGACGCCAGAACAATGTCGCCTGAAAGTGGGCAAAGAACTGTTCACCAGCGCCGGTCCGACCGTGGTGGAAGGGCTGGTCAAGCGTGGTTTCGATGTGTTCCTGGATCTTAAATTTCACGATATCCCCAATACGGTCGCGCAAGCCTGCAAGGTGGCGGCACAGATGGGTGTCTGGATGGTTAACGTGCACGCCTCCGGCGGGCGCAAAATGATGGAAACCACGCGGGAGGCGCTGGAAGCGCTGCCGCAACGCCCGCTGCTGATTGCCGTGACTGTGCTAACCAGCATGGACGCCGCCCAACTGGCTGAAATCGGCCTGCCGGAACCGCAAGTGCAAGTAGAGCGTCTGGCGCGCCTGACCCGGGATAGCGGTCTGGATGGTGTGGTCTGTTCTGCCCAGGAGGCCGCCATGCTCAAGGCCGTATGTGGCTCTCAATTCAAGCTGGTCACTCCGGGCATACGCCCGGCGGATGCCGCTGCGGATGACCAAAGTCGTGTCATGACACCCGTTGCAGCCATTAGCGCCGGCGCGGACTATCTCGTAATGGGGCGGCCGATTACGCAAAGCAAAGACCCATTTGCGACGCTGCAACAATTCAATCAACAAATCAAGGAAGCCTGATTCATGAAAATCACAGTGGTAGGTACCGGCTATGTTGGCCTGGTCACGGGGGCTTGCCTTGCAGAGTACGGCAACGACGTGGTCTGTCTGGATCTGGACCAACGCAAGATCGACATGCTGCGCGCTGGCGGCATTCCCATTTTTGAACCTGGCCTTGACGATATCGTTGCTCGCAACGTGCAGGCTGGTCGTTTGCGCTTCACCACAGATATCAATGAGTCGGTTGCACACGGTACCGTACAGTTTATCGCTGTAGGTACGCCGCCGGATGAAGACGGTTCTGCCGATCTGCAGTACGTTCTGGCCGCCGCGCGTAGCATCGGCCGCGCCATGACCGAATACAAAGTCATCGTCGACAAGTCCACCGTACCGGTCGGGACTGCGGACAAGGTCAAGGCGGCCGTGGCGGAAGAGCTGGCAAAGCGTGGTGAGAAGATCGAGTTCTCGGTGGCGTCCAACCC
>JASLES010000414.1 GCA_030151005.1 Silvimonas sp. | reverse complement strand
GGCCATATCGTGTTTTTCAAGATTGGCGTACAGCGGTAGCACCATAAACGGCAAGTGCACGTACACCAGTACGATGACCACGGCGAACGGCGTAAACAAAAACTGCTGTGGCGCAATGCCCACCACGCCCAGCACGGTGTTGACCAGCTTGGCGAAGTAACCCTGCGGGCCCAGGATAATCATCCAGGCGTACACGCGGATCAGAAAGTTGCTCCAGAACGGCAGGATCACCAGCAACACCAGGAGATCACGCCATTTCTTCGGGCTGCGGGCAATCAGCCAGGCCAGCGGGTAAGCCGCCAACAGGCACAACAACGTCGTCAGCAGCGCATAACCAAACGACTTGATGAACAACTCGATATAGACCGCTTCCTGGAAGAAGCGGGCAAAGTTATCCAGCGTCAGGTAGTCGTGCCAGTTATGGCTGTTGACCAGCAATACATTCTTGCCGGTTTCCGGGTCTGCGCCAAACAGCGGCATCAGGCCGCCGTAGTCGCCCGGGAAACGGAAAGCGGCAAACGCCATCAATGCCGTCGGGATGGCAAAGAAGAAAATCAGGTACAGCAACGGTGGCCCGGAGATCAGCCACTTTGCCAGGTTTTTTGAACGCGCCATGATTCAACGGTCCTTAAGCCAGCAGGAAGTGACCGGCGTCAAAGCGCCATGCCAGTTCAACCTGATCGTTGTCATCAAAGAAACGTGCGCGGCCCGGTGCGGCGTTGGGCAACATGGTTTCAATGCGCGTGCCGTTTTCCAGTTCGACGATGTACACGGTCACGTCGCCCAGATAAAGGCAGTCATGCACTTTGCCCTTGAAGTGGATTTCATCGGGCACATTGGCCGGCAAGGTGGCGCCCAGTTTGATTTTCTCTGGCCGCAGCGTCAACGTGCCTTGCTGGCCGACGGTCGCGCCAGCCACCGGCAGCACTTCTGCCGTGCCCACGCCGGTGATCTCGACCTTCATGCGGTCGGCAGCGATCTCGGTAATCGTGGCGTCCAGCAAATTGCACTGGCCGATAAAGTCCGCCACAAAGCGGCTCTTGGGATAGCTGTAGATGTTCTCTGGCGCGTCCAGTTGTTCTACCTGGCCCTGGCTCATCACCGCAATGCGGTGCGACAGCGCCAGTGCTTCGCCCTGATCGTGCGTCACGTAGATAAACGTGATACCCACTTCCTTTTGCAGGTTGATCAGTTCCAGCTGCATTTGCTCACGCAGTTTGGCGTCAAGCGCAGAGAGCGGTTCATCCAGCAACAACACGCGCGGACGGTTCACCAGGGCGCGGGCAATGGCGACACGCTGGCGCTGACCGCCAGAGAGTTCGTGTGGAAAGCGGCGGGCAAACTGGGTCAGGCGTACGTCTTCCAGCACTTCGGCCACGCGGGCCTTGATCTGGTCTGCCGGTACCTTGGCCATCTTGAGCGGAAACGCCACGTTGTGTTCAACCGTCATGTGCGGGAACAGCGCGTAGCTCTGGAATACCGTGTGGACGGGGCGCTTTTCTGGCGGCACGCCGTTCAGCGGTTGGCCATCCAGCAGCAATTGGCCTTCATCGGGTTCTTCAAACCCGGCCAGCATACGCAATAGTGTGGTCTTGCCGCAGCCCGACGGGCCCAGCAGGGTAAAGAATTCGCCCGCCTCAACACTCAGGCTGACATGGTTGACGGCGGTGAAATCGCCGAAGCGTTTGACCACGTCCCGAATCTCAAGCAGTGCCATGATCTTTCCCGGAAAAAAACGGCGGCCATTTTACCCAAAATGCGCTCAAAAGTGGCACAAGTTTTTGTTTAATATGTATTTGTTGTTGTCACTGTCTGAAGTCCTGAAATTGAAATTCGTGCCAATTCATTGACTTGCAACAATCACACTTGCCAGCAGGCATGACCCTCGGTTGTAGCAAACCGCAGCGCCTGCGCATCTCATCCTGACGCACGGTATGATGCAGGCTTGCGGCTGAGGTTGGCCGAGCCGCTTATTGCCGTCGACTCCCAGGAAAACCTGATCATGATGGACTGGAATCGCCTTCTGACCGCAGACCGGCTGAGCGCATCCCGCCTGCCCGCGCACGATGCAGAGATTTCCCGCAGCGATTTTCACAAAGACCACGACCGCATTGTGTTCTCGTCGCCATTCCGGCGCCTGGGCCGCAAAACCCAGGTTCACCCGCTCACAGAGAATGACCACGTCCATACCCGGCTTACCCACTCGATTGAAGTGGGCTGTGTTGGCCGCAGTCTGGGCATTCTGGTCGGGGAGAAGCTCAAGGACAAACTGCCGGCGCATATCTCGCCCTACGATCTGGGCGCGATTATTCAGGCATCTTGCCTGGCGCACGATATTGGCAATCCCCCCTTTGGCCACGCGGGCGAATATGCCATCCGCGACTGGTTCCGGCGGGATGAACACGCGTATCTCTTGCAAAACCTGACCGCGGCAGAACGCCGGGATCTGCAGACCTTTGAAGGCAATGCCCAAGGTTTCCGGGTGGTGACGCAACTGGAAAACCATCGTTTTGAAGGCGGCATGCGGCTGACCTTTGCCACGCTGGGCGCTACGCTCAAATACCCCTGGACCAGCGAGCACGCCGGAGAGAAAGGCAAGTTCAGTTGCTACCAGTCAGAACAATCGTTGCTGGAAGAAGTGGCCCGTACGCTGGGCTTGCCACAGATTGCCGCAGGTAAATGGGCGCGGCACCCGTTGTCTTATTTGATGGAAGCGGCCGACGACATTTGCTACGCCATCCTCGATCTGGAAGACGGTATCGAAATTGGCATGCTGCCTTACGAGGTCGTCGAGCCACTGCTGTTGAAGATATGCGGCGGTGATCACGAATTGCTGCGGCTGGAAGTGGCTGCCGCGCCTTCTACCCGGCGCAAGATTTCATTGCTGCGCGGCAAGGCCATTGGTCGTTGCGTGCAGGAAGTGGCGCAGGCGTTCATCAAGGTCTATCCGCGCTTGATGGAGGGCAGCTATCAGGGTGACCTGATCAACGATTGTCCGGCCAGCGTGCGTCATGGCATTGCGGACTCCAAACAGCTCGCTCGGGACCGGATTTTCAATGCCCGGCGCAAAGTAGAGATCGAAGTTGGCTCCTTCACTTGTCTGGATATCTTGCTTGATGCATTCTGCAACGCCGCTTACCAGCTCAAGATTTCGCCAGAACTGCCGTTTCGCATGAAGCGCATTCTGGATCTGATGGAATACAACGCCCCGAAAAAAGAATGGCAGATGTACCAGACCTACCGGCGGGTGCTTGATTTCATTGGAGGTATGACGGACAACTATGCGACGTATCTGGCGCAGCAGGTAGGGGGTATGGGAAGGTAGTTTTTTGAGTGGCGTGGTCGGGCGTTGTGGGATCAAACCAGCGACATTGCTGACCAGAACCGCAACTGCTCATCAGTTCCCGCCGACTCGTCATTCCGGTCCTCGGCGGCCCCCTTGCGCCGGAATCCATGGGCCACCGCAGTTGGCCTTTGCTGGCCAGAACCACTGAGTAGCCCGGATGGAGCCGAAGGCGGGAATCCGGGGTGGCTGGCTAGGTTCATGTTGTGGAACGTAGGGTGGATTCGGAGCGTTAGCGACAATCCACCATTGCACTGTGTGTTAGCGCCTCTGGCGCGGGTGTGAAAGGCGTTTGATACCGGCGGTGGCCGGAGCACGTCACTTTCTTTGCTTCGCCACCTCGGCGGCCCCAAAGAAAGTAACCAAAGAAAGGCGACCCCAGCCTGGCGGCCCTCCGGGCTTCCCTCAGTCGGTCGGGAGCCTTGGGTCTCCCGCCCTTCTTCGGCGCTGGGCTTTAATGG
>JASLES010000279.1 GCA_030151005.1 Silvimonas sp. | reverse complement strand
GCGCTGGTTATGGCTGGGCAAAGGCCGCTCTTACCAGGGTGAGCCCGGTCAGGTGACGTATGACTCGGTGACGTTTGATCGCGCCCAGTTGCGTATTGAAACGGCCGATCGGCCGGTTTCCAGCCCAAGTACTCAGGCCACGCCGACCTTGCAATTGCTGGGCACGAACAGTGCAGAGAAAAACGCGGAGGTTGCGTGGCGATTGTCGCTGCCGGTGTCCGCCCTGATTCTGACGCTGGCGGCGATTCCGCTGGCGTTCTTCAACCCGCGTGGCGGCCGTGCGCTGAACCTGGTTGTCGCCGTGTTCCTGTACTTTGTGTACTACAGCATGGTCAACATCATGCAAGCCTGGGTTGCCGACGGCAAAGTGCCGATGTGGATCAATATGTGGCCGCTGCACGTGCTCGCGGCGATCTGTGTGTTCGGGCTTTACGTCTGGCGTAGCAACAGCCGGAGCGTGTCATGATGAAAATTCTGGCGCGTTATCTGTTCCGTCAGTTGACGGTGTTCATCCTGTTTACGCTGATTGGCCTGTTGGGCCTGTATAACTTTTTTGACCTGATCGGTGAACTGGGCGATCTGGGCAAAGGCGGCTATACGCTCAGCGATGCGCTGATCTACGTCTTTCTGCAAACCCCATCCAACGCCTACAACCTGATGCCGATTGCCGTGTTGATCGGTGGCATTTTTGCGCTCTCTACCCTGGCCGGGAATGCCGAGCTCACCGTCATGCGGGCAGCGGGCGTATCGGTCAAGCGTCTCTTGTTCTGGTTGCTGAGCATTGGTGTGCTTTATGGTGCCGTGACCTTGTTGCTGGGTGAGTACGTCGCGCCCGTAGCCAAGCAAGCCGCCAACCAGCACCGCCTTGCCGCCACCAAAGCCATGCTGGTGGGCGAGTTCCGCTCTGGCGTGTGGGTGAAAGATGGTCATCAGATCGTCAACATCGCAGAAATGCTGCCTGACCTGACCATTCTGGGCATCCGTATTTACGAGTTTGGCGACAAGATGGTGCTCAACCGCATCCTGGATGGCACGCAAGGTAAGTACAAAGGGCATGGCGAATGGGAGCTGGAAGGCTCTGCCGAGACCCGGTTTGCGCCCAACGAGGGCGGCGTAACCATGACACGTTCGGCCGTCGGCATCTGGTCAACCTCCATTACCCCGGAAATGCTGGCGGTATTGCTGGTCGAGCCCTCGCAGATGTCCGGGCGCTCGCTCTATAGCTACATTGATCACTTGCGCCGCAACAACCAGAAAACCTCACGCTATGAGCTGGCGTTGTGGGGCAAACTGTTCTATCCGCTAGCCTGTTTGTCGATGATTGTAATTGCCCTGCCATTTGCGCAGACGCAGCGCCGCAGCGGCAATGTTGGTATGCGCTTGTTTGCCGGCATTATCGTCGGCATGGCTTTCCACTTTCTGAACCAGGTGGTGGTGTATCTGGGTGAATTGCGCGCCTGGCCGCCGGCCCTGGTGGTGTCGATCCCCACGCTGTTCTTCCTCTTCATTGCACTTGTCATGTTGTGGCGGCAGGAGCGGCGCTAGGCTGGAATCGGACTGGCCTCCATATGGCATTGCTGGTTGTTGCTGCACCATGCTGGCTGTTTGAAAAATGGTTTTCAATCCTGTCTGAACGGAATGCACATGCACGTATTGCTTACAGGTGGCGCCGGCTACATTGGCTCTCACACCTATATTGAATTGCTGGCGGCCGGCTTCACGCCGGTGATCTTTGACAACTTCTGCAATGCCAGTCCGGAGGTCATCAAGCGGCTGGAAACCATTACCGGTCAGCCGGTGGCATGGGTAAAAGGGGATATCCGCGACCGTCAGGCGCTTGATGAAGCGTTTGCGCGCTGGCCAATCGGTGCTGTGGTTCACTTTGCCGGCCTCAAGGCCGTGGGCGAGTCCGTCCAGCAGCCGTTGGCGTATTACGACAACAACGTGGTCGGTACGGTGCGTTTGCTAGAGAGCATGCAGGCCGCTGGCGTGAAGCAACTGGTGTTTTCGTCCTCTGCCACCGTGTATGGGGACCCGCATGCCGTGCCGATCAAGGAAGATTTTCCGCTGTCGGCCACCAACCCGTATGGTCGCTCCAAGCTGATGATTGAAGACATGCTGCGTGACCTGTTCCGCGCAGATGCTTCCTGGCACATTGCGCTGTTGCGTTACTTCAACCCGGTTGGCGCGCATCAGTCCGGCCTGATTGGCGAAGACCCGCAAGGCGTCCCCAACAACCTGATGCCGTTTGTAGCGCAGGTGGCCGTGGGCAAGCGCGAGAAACTGTCCGTGTTCGGCCACGATTACCCCACGCCGGATGGTACGGGCGTGCGTGACTATATCCATGTGGTTGATCTGGCCAAGGGTCACGTCAAGGCATTGCAAAAACTGGCGCAAGGCCCGGCCACCGTCACTGTTAACCTGGGCACCGGTGTGGGTTATTCCGTGGTGGATATGATCAAGGCCTTTGAAAAGGCCAGTGGCAAGACCATTGCGTATCAACTGGTCGATCGCCGTCCGGGTGACATTGCCGCGTGCTATGCCGATCCGGCTGCAGCCAAGGCACAACTGGGCTGGACAGCCGAGAAAACCCTGGAAGACATGTGTGCGGATTCCTGGCGCTGGCAAAGCAACAACCCGAACGGTTTTGCCTGAGCGCAGTTTGCGCGGTCCCCGTGTTTGTCTGACAGGGTGAAACCGTAAAACGGTTACAGCCCTCGTTGCCCGGATCAAATACAATGGGCCTGTTTTACGAACAACCCGCGTTGCATAGCGCGGGTTGTTGCTTATGGGTCTTCGCCACTAGCCAGAGCATGTATTCAGCAACTTTTATTTTCGCCAAAAAACAGTATGACGCCGAGTTCGACCGCCTTGATGCGGCGATCATGAGCGCGGCTGCGTCCGACCCGGATTTTGCCGGCCAGGATACCTGGGAGAACACCGCCAAAGGCCAGACCTGCGTGGTCTACTACTGGCACAAGCTGGACGGCTTGCAGCGCTTGATGCAGCACCCGGACCATCTCACCGCCAAGCGTCACTATCAGACCTGGTACCAGGGCTACCATGTGATCGTGGCAGAAGTGCTCAAAAGCTATGGCGACAGCGCGTTTGCCCACCCGGTGCCGCCAGGAGTGGGGCGCTGATGGATCGCAAGCTGGCGTCCAACATTCTGGCGCTGTATGTGGTGAAGGGGCTGCAGTACCTGATCTCTTTTGTCACCTTCCCTTTCCTCACTCACGTGTTGCAAGCGCAGGCGTTTGGCGCCATGAACTATGCCGCGTCGGTAATCCAGTATGGCATCCTGTTTACTGATTTTGGTTTTGATCTGTCTGCCACGCGGGAAATTGCCATTGCGCGTGATGACAAAGCAAAAATTGCGGCCATTTTCTGGCGCACCATGCTGGCCAAATCCGGCCTGATGCTGATCTCTATGGCCGTGCTGGGCGCGGCCACGGCTTTTGTGCCGGACTGGCGCGTGCTGGCACCAGTGTTTCTGTTTTCGCTGACCAACGTCGTGGCGTCGGTGATGTTCCCCACCTGGTATTTCCAGGGCATGGAAGAGTTGCGCATTGCCTCCATCATCAGTGTGCTGGCGCGGGCTTTGTTGCTGGGGTTCTTGTTGCTGTTGGTCAAGAGCCCGGCCGATGTGAATCTGGCGGTGGTGCTGCAAGCGGCGCCCATGATCCTGGCGGGGCTGTTCTGGTGGTTTAGCCAATGGGGATTGCCGCGCCCGCACTGGGTGAAGCCATCGCGCGCGGACATCCGGTTGTCTTTACGCAATAGCTGGCCATTTTTTCTGTCGGCCCTTTCAACCAGTCTCTACACCACGGCGACGACCACCCTGGTGGGCTTGTATGCCGGCGTGTTGCAAGTGGGCTATTTTGCGGCGGCCAACAAACTGCTGGTGAACGTGCAGGGCCTGATTTCCTTGCTGGTACAGGCCACGTATCCACGCATCGCCCAACTGGCGCATAACGATAAACCTGCTGCCGTGCGCATGATCCGCAAGGCGCTGCTGGTGCAAGGCGGTGCCGGTATCGTGCTCACCCTGATTTTGCTGATAGGCGCGCCGTGGCTGATGCCGCTGCTGGTGGGGCATGATCTGGCGGCAGCCAGCCCGGTGATGATGTGGCTGGCCCCCATCGTATTACTGAGTGCCTTCAGCTACGTCTTTGGCATGCAATCCCTGCTGCCGTTCGGGCAAGAGCGCTATTTCAGCCGCGTGCTTATTGTTGCTGGCCTCATCAATGTGGCCGGGCTATTGCTGTTCTTGCCGGGTCATGGCGCGGTGCGCGCGGCTCAGGTGGTGTTGCTGGTCGAAACCTGGATTGTGCTGGCGTTCTGGTGGCGTGCCCGCCGCGTGCTGAAAGAGGCCGAGGCATGAATACGCCCCTGATCAGCATTGTCTTGCCGTGCTACAACAGCGCCGCGTTTTTGCAGGAAACGCTCGATTCGCTGTCCGCGCAGACTCTGGCCGATTTTGAATGCATTACCATTGACGATGGCTCATCAGATGCCACGCTCGCCATCTTGCATGCGCACGCCCAGCGTGACCCCCGGTTTCAGATCATCAGCCGGGAGAACCGCGGCCTGATTGCCACGCTGAATGA
>JASLES010000241.1 GCA_030151005.1 Silvimonas sp. | reverse complement strand
AAAACCACCCGATCATCCGGGCCGGCGGCGATGCGCGGCGCGGTCAAGAGTTCACCTTCTTCGACCACCAGCGGCTTGTTCAGGAACGGCTGGATGGAGGCCAGCGGAATGCTGGGCACCGCGTTGTTATCCAGATCGCTGACACGCACGCTCGGTGAAAGCTTGACTTCACCGTTTGCGCCCGCACGTTCATTCTTGAGCAACTTCAGACGCGGCGTGGCGCCAGAGCGATCCAGTACGACCACATCACCGGGGTAGATCCAGTGCGGGTTTTTGATCTGCTCACGGTTCATGTTCCAGATTTCCGGCCAGCGCCACGGCTGCTTCAGAAAATGCCCGGAAATACCCCACAGGGTATCGCCCTTGACCACAACGTAGCGGTCAGGCGCGTTGTCCTGAATGGCCAGCGTATCGGCATGTGCCATGCCGGCTGCGCCACTGAGGGCAAAAAGAAGCGATATAATTGTTTTACGCATGGTGGTCATACTCATCTGCTCCGGTTGATCCGGAAAGGGCCGGACACATATGTTCCGGGACGGCCAACGTGAACCCATTTGTCCTCGTCAGACATCAGGATTGATGATCTGGCGCGGAAAAGACTGTTTCTTCGTTGATTTCTACTGGGGCTCAAAAGCCGCGTAGATTCTGCATATAAACTTTTTGAGCTGCAAGCAAACATGGCAATTCTGAATATCCTGCATTATCCCGATGAACGTTTGCACACAATTGCAAAACCCGTCACCGTTTTTGATGCAAAGCTGCAACAGCTTGTCGATGATATGGCGGAAACGATGTACGCCGCACCAGGCATCGGACTGGCTGCAACACAGGTGAATGTGCACGAACGTCTTATCGTCATTGATATTTCTGAATCCAAAGACGAATTACTCGTCCTGATTAACCCCCGGATTCTGGAGATGGACGGCAAGGTCAAATCTGAAGAAGGTTGCCTTTCTGTTCCTGGCATTTATGAAGAGGTTGATCGGGCTGAACACGTGAAAATCAGCGCACTGGATCAGTTTGGCAAAGAATTTGAACTGACGGCAGAAGGTTTGCTGGCAATTTGTATTCAGCACGAAATGGATCACCTTGAAGGCAAAGTATTTGTTGAAAAACTTTCGCGCCTGAAGCTGACCCGGATCATCCAGAAGCTGAAAAAGAACGAACGCAAGGTGATGTAAGTCCCGACGACCGTAGCCAGCCGGCCGCGTACCGGTCGCGCTTGTTGTGGCTATCGGGCAACGTTCACCCGCGCCGCCGCTGGCGGCGTTTCTTTTTTGTCCGTCAATTTGCACAGGCTGCATTGCTCATGAAACTGATTTTTGCCGGAACGCCGGATTTTGCCGCCGCCGCCCTTGCTGCCCTGATTGAGGCCGGTCATGAAATTGCGCTGGTACTGACCCAGCCGGATCGCCCTTCGGGTCGCGGCATGAAGCTGACCGCATCGCCCGTCAAACAACTGGCCCTGCAACACGGCCTGCCGGTTTATCAGCCCGAAAAACTGCGCCTGCCCGAGCAACAAGCCCCCGTTGCCGCCGTGCAAGCCGATGTGATGATTGTCGCCGCTTACGGCTTGATCCTGCCGCAGGCGGTGCTGGACATGCCACGCCTTGGCTGTCTGAACATTCACGGCTCGCTGCTACCGCGCTGGCGTGGGGCCGCGCCGATCCAGCGCGCCATTCTGGCTGGGGATGCTGAAACGGGCATCACGATCATGCAGATGGATGCCGGTCTGGACACGGGCGACATGCTCAGCATGCATCCGGTGCGCATTGAGGCCACCGATAACGCAACCAGCCTGCACGATAAACTGGCCGTCACCGGCGCCGCCGCGGTGGTCTCCGCCCTGGCAGATTTGCCCCGACTGCAGGCTGCGCGCCAATCCCAGCCTGCAGAAGGCGTGACCTACGCCGAAAAATTACGCAAAGAAGAGTCGCTGATTGACTGGCAGCACAGCGCGGAGGCGCTTGATCGCATGATCCGGGCGTTTAATCCTTTCCCATCTGCCCAGACCACGCTTGCGGGTGAAGCGCTCAAGATCTGGCGTGCCGAACCGGTCATCGGCACTGGTCAGCCCGGCGAGATCATCAAGGCTGACCGTCATGGTCTCGTCGTCGCCACTGGTGAAGGCGCACTCCAGTTGCTGGAAGTCCAGAAAGCCGGCGGCAAGCGCATGGATGCCGCTGCATTGCTGGCCGGCGGCGGCATTGCCGTAGGGACACGCCTGGGTGCTCAGGCCTGAGCTGCGCTGCAATTGTGCATGTTTCACAAGCACGTTGAATTATTCTTGCCGACGGCAATCTATTGATTGATGCCGGCACAGGCCGGCGGCAATCTTTGATCGAGGAAGCAATGAACAACTGGATGAAAACCACTTTGCTGATGGCAGCAATCGTGGCGCTCTTTGGTTTGATTGGCGGCATGATTGGCGGCCAGAAAGGCATGCTGCTGGCCCTCTTGTTTGCCGGTGGCATGAACGTTTTTGCCTACTGGAATTCTGACAAGATGGTGCTGCGCATGTACAACGCGCACCTGGTGGACGACACCACCGCACCGGAACTCGTCGCCATGGTGCGTGAACTGGCGGGCCGTGCCGGCTTGCCCATGCCCAAGGTCTACGTGATTGAAGAAGATCAGCCCAACGCCTTTGCGACCGGCCGCAATCCGGAAAATGCCGCCGTCGCGTGTACCACGGGCATCATGCGCGTGCTGAGCGCCCGCGAATTGCGCGGCGTAATGGCGCATGAACTGGCACATGTGCAGCATCGGGATATTTTGATTTCCACCATTACCGCCACCATGGCAGGTGCCATTTCTGCCCTGGCCAACTTTGCCATGTTCTTTGGCGGACGCGATGAACACGGTCGTCCCGTCAACCCGATTGTGGGCATTGCCGTGGCCATCCTGGCCCCGGTAGCGGCCTCGTTGATCCAGATGGCGATTTCCCGCTCACGCGAGTTTGCCGCGGATGCCGGCGGCGCAAAAATCTCCGGCGATCCGCAAGCGCTGGCGGATGCGCTACGCAAGATCGAAGCTTATGCAGCGGGCATTCCAATGTATACCGCAGAACAACACCCGGAAACGGCGCAGATGATGATCATGAACCCGCTGCACGGCGGCGGGCTTGCAGATCTGTTCCGTACCCACCCCAGAACAGAAGAACGCGTCGAACGCCTGTATGCCATGGCGCGCGGCCAGAACCAGACGGATTTCAGATAAGTGTTTGCAACCCAGAAACTGGCCTCTCAGGCCCTTGATGCAGTATTGGCCGGCCAGACCCTCACCGACGCGTTAGCGCGTGTGTGGCGCGATGAGCCGGATTTACGCCCGCAGCAGCGCGGCGCAATCCAGGATTTGAGCTACGGCTCTTTGCGCCACCTGGGCTTGCTCGACAGCACGCTCAAGCAGTTGTTGAACAAACCGCTGCACGAATCGGCGCTGCGCTCCCTCTTGCTGGTGTGTCTGTATCAGCTTCAGTTCACCCGCGCAGCGCCCTACAGCGTGGTTGACCATGCGGTGAAGGTGGCTTCGCACACTGGCACCGGCATGGGCAAGGGGCTGGTCAACGCCGTGCTGCGCAATTTCCTGCGGCGCCGCGACGAGCTTTTGAACGAGGCGCGTAACACGCCTTACGGCAAGTGGTCACACCAGCCATGGTGGATTGACGCCATGAAAAAAGCCTACCCGCGTGAGTGGGAAGGCATTCTGGCGGCCAACAACACTCATCCGCCCTTGACCCTGCGGGTCAACCAGCGCCGGCACACGCTGGATGCGGCCATGGCCGCGTTGCAAGAGGCCGGCATCGAAGCCCGGGCGCTGGATGACACAGCAATCCAGTTGCGTCATCCGGTCGGGGTGGACCGGATTCCAGGCTTTTACGACGGGCTGTTATCGGTGCAGGACTGGGGCGCCCAACAAGCCGCCCGCCTGCTGGATGTCGCCGACGGCATGCGCGTGCTGGATGCCTGCGCCGCACCGGGCGGCAAGACCGGCCACTTGCTGGAACTGGCCGCGCTGGACCTGACCGCCATTGACGCTGACAGCCAACGTCTTTCCCGTGTCGACGACAACCTCAAACGCCTGGGCCTGACTGCCACCTTGAAAACCGGTGATGCCAGCAAGCCTGCCACCTGGTGGGATGGCAAACCCTTTGACCGTATTCTCGCTGACGTGCCCTGCTCGGCCGCCGGTGTGGCACGTCGACACCCGGATATCAAATGGCTGCGCCGGGCGGGCGATATTGTCCAGTTTGCGCAACAACAGGCTGCAATGCTTGATGCGCTGTGGGGTTTGGTAGCCCCGGGCGGCAAACTCCTCTATGCTACGTGCTCCATATTCCCGGCAGAAAACGCAGAACAGGCAATGGCCTTTGCGGCCAGAACGCCGGATGCCCAGCGACTGCCGGTGACCCTGGAGGCCGCCTCAGAAGGGCAGCTTTTGCCGAATCCGGAGCACGATGGTTTTTACTACGCCCTTTTCCAGAAACAAGCTCAGTAGCCTGCGCCGCTGGTGCGGGCTCTTTGTCTTGTGGCTGGCCCTGTCGGCCGGGTTTTCGGCCGCCTGGGCGGATAACGGCGGTATCAAGGCCCAGCAGACTTCGTCAAACTGGGGCGACAACCAGGTCGAAATCTCCGCCAATTACAAGATCACGCTGGCCCCCGCGCTGGAAGACGCGCTGGTCAACGGGCTCTCTTTGCCGTTTGTGTATGAGTTCCAGCTCACGCGCCCGCGTATGTACTCCTGGTACCGGCAGGTGGCGGACTGGTTCTCCCCGACCGCTACCCTCACCTATCGCCTGAGCTATCACGCCCTGTCACGCCAATACCGCCTGCACCTGGGCAGCTTTTATCGCAGCTTCAATACGCTGGATGAAGCGCTGAGCGCATTGGGTGTAATCCGCGGCTGGGCAGTGCTGCAAGACACCTCCATTGCCCAGGACAAGAGCGATTTCTCTGGCCGCATGCGCCTCAAGCTGGACGTCTCGCAACTGCCCAAAACCTGGCAATTGACCGCGTTGGGGCATAGCGATTGGCAACTGGAGTCCAGCTGGACGGAGGTCGGCCTGCGCAGCGACGAGGACGGCAAGTAAATGCGACGCGCTCTGGTGATTCTGGCCTCTCTGGGCACCATCCTGTTGTTCTTGCTGGCAACGGCTTCGGGCAATACCTCGGCGTTTGCCAAGTACTACACCATTTTGCTGACCATCAATGCGCTCATGCTGCTGGCCATGATCGTGCTGGTGGGCGTACGCATGATGCAGCTGGTGCAAAAGGTCAAACACAAGGTGTTTGGCTCAAGGCTGACACTGCGCATGGTGCTGATGTTCTCGCTGGTTGCCGTGTTGCCCGGCGCGCTGGTGTACACGCTGTCCGTGCAGTTTCTGAATCGTTCCATCGAAACCTGGTTTGACGTGCGGGTTGAAGGCGCGCTGGATAGGGGCCTTAATCTGGGCCACAACGCCATTGATTTCCAGCAAAACGATCTCTTGCGCAAGGCGCGGGTGATTGCGCTGGAAATCCACGATGAAAACGGCACCGCACTGCTGTCACGACTGACCCGCCTGCGCGACCAGATTGGCGTGCAGGAAATCAGCGTATTTGATGAAAGCGGCCAGACCATTGCACATATCGGCAATGAAAATGCCGGGTTATTTCCCAGCATTCCGGACCGCAACCAGTTGCGCCAGGCCCAACAAGGTCCGCTCAAACAGCTGGAGGCCGACACCGGTCAGGGCTTGACCATGCGGGTGATGATGCCGGTGCATGACACGGGCTTGTCTGAGCGCACCCGTATCTTGCAACTGCGTCAGCCGGTCGATCACACCCTGGCATCCGATGCAGAACTGGTCGAACAAGTCCGGGCGGATTACAAACAGCTCTCACAATCGCGCCAGGGCCTCAAGCTCATCTACAGCCTGACGCTGACACTGGCACTGCTCATGGCCTTGCTGGGTGCGGTGGCACTGGCGATTTACCTCTCAGACAAACTCGCAGCGCCGCTATCTGTACTGGCGGAAGGCACGCGAGCCGTGGCCTCCGGCGACTATTCCCAGCGCCAGCCAGTCATCAGCCGGGACGAACTGGGGATTTTGACCCATTCGTTCAACCGCATGACACGCCAGCTGGCCGACGCGCGCTCTGCGCTGGAGCAGCACCAGGCCGAGCAGGAGGCCGCCAACGCCTATCTGGAGGCCATGCTGGGCTCGCTCACGGCCGGTGTGATGTCGTTTGACGATAGCTGGACCCTGGCTTCCGCCAACCAGAGTGCGCTGCGTATTCTGGCGATTGAACCGCTGCAACTGGGTAGCCTGCCGTTGCAGCGCTGGCCTGAACTCTATCCGGCGCTCATGGCGTTGTGCGACGAAGTCATGCTGGGTTTCGCCGGCCGCGAAGAGCACTGGCAGAAATCCGTCGAAGTCGCTGACCAGAAGCGTATCCTGCAGATTCGTGGTACCCGTCTTGCGGTGGGCGAGAGTCGCACGGGTTATCTGGTGGTGTTTGATGACATCACCGATTTGATCTCTGCCCAGCGCGATGCCGCGTGGGGCGAAGTGGCGCGACGTCTGGCGCATGAAATCAAAAATCCGCTGACACCGATCCAGCTTGCGGCCGAGCGCATGGAGCTCAAGCTGGCTGATAAACTGGACCAGAGCGGAAAAGACTTGCTCAGCCGCAATTCTCAAACCATCGTAAAGCAGGTTGCGGCGCTCAAGCAGATGGTAGATGCCTTCCGCGATTACGCCCGCAAACCGACCGGCAAGAAAAAAGCCCTGGATTTGCGGCAACTCTTAAGCGAGGTGCTGGTGTTGTATGAAGCGGCATCCGTGAAATACGAAGATACAACCGACAGCCCGTTGATTGTGGATGGCGATGCGACCCATTTACGCCAGGTGATCCACAATTTGCTGCAGAATGCACAAGATGCGATCCATTCCCAGGAAAGCGGACAAACGGCAGAAGGTGCGGTACGGACGCCACAAATTTGCGTCCGGACCGAAAAAACCGATAAATTTGCGAGACTAGTCGTTGAAGACAGCGGAAACGGCTTTCAACCCGATATACTGCCTCGGGTTTTTGAACCGTACATCACAACAAAACAAAAAGGTACGGGCTTGGGATTGGCGATAGTGAAAAAAATTATCGACGAGCATCACGGCCGCATTCAGGCCGGAAACCGCGAAACTGGCGGAGCCTGGGTTCGTATTGATCTGCCGCTGGCGGAGGAATGAAGTTGCATAGTCAGGATATTCTGGTAGTTGATGACGAGATCGGCATTCGCGAATTGCTGTCCGAAATTCTGCAAGACGAAGGCTATAGCGTGGCTGTGGCGGAAAACGCCGAAGCTGCCCGCCGGTTGCGCAATCAGGCGCAACCACGGCTGGTCCTGCTGGATATCTGGATGCCCGATACCGATGGGGTGACCTTGCTCAAGGAGTGGGCCCGCAATGGCCAGCTCACCATGCCGGTCATCATGATGTCGGGCCACGCCACGATTGATACCGCGGTGGAAGCCACGCGTATCGGTGCGCTGGATTTTCTGGAAAAGCCCATCGGCCTGCAAAAGCTCCTGGCGGCAGTCAAGCGCGCAGTCACCATGCAGCAAGAAGCACCGCGTCCGGTCATGACGCTGGCGCGACTGGGCGAGAGCGAGCATATCCGCGAACTCACCCGCATGCTGCAAGCGGCGCAAGCGCAAATGGCGCCGGTGTTGCTGATCGGGCCGCCCGGTGTGGGTTTTGAATATTGCGCCCGCTACGTCAATCCGGACGGTAAGCCGTTTGTAGCCCCGTATTCCAATGAGGAATTCGCCCTCGCGCCGCAAGAGCTGCTCAACAAGGCAACGGGCGGCACGCTGTTCCTGCGGGATCTGGCGTACCTGGATACACGGGCACAGGCAGGTTTGAAGTCGGTGCTGGGCAAGCTGGAAAAAATGAAGGTGCGCCTTGTCTCGGCCTCCAGCCGCCCGCTGGATCAATTGAGCGCCGACCTGGACCCGGAACTCTTCCGCCAGTTGTCGCAATGGATCGTGCCCGTGCCCGCCCTGCGTGAGCACAAGGAAGATATTCCGCGCATGGCGGAAACCATCCTGGCCGACACCGTTGCCCAACATAAGCTGGGCGCACGGCGCTTCAGTCACAATGCGCTG